>JBDSUI010000049.1:0-2920 GCA_039927795.1 Pseudoxanthomonas sp. | reverse complement strand
GTGCGAACGGCCGAGTATCTATAGGGCTCGGCCGCAACACCGGTGAAGGCACCTTCAAGGCGTGCACAGGCCTCGGGGATGGCGCGCAAGGTGTGCACGGCGCCTACCGCCTGCGCGGTACCGGCTGGGCGCTGAATCTCGGGCGCGGGATCGGCCGCGAACACCGGATACGATATCGAGACAAGGCAACTCGCCAGTAGCAGCGGGGTCAGGCGCATGGAAATCTCCGTCGGGTTTGCAAGGCGCGCAGGCTGCCACGACGCGGCTGAACCCCGCCCGCTGGCGGAGCTGTCCCGCGCCTGGAAAAGAGCCAATCGATATATATCGGGCAGCAAGTCGCAACGCCGCGATACGCCTGTAGGCAACCAGGCAATGGGCGCAGGGCGGATTGACGCAGGCCCGGGACGTGCCCATTCTGCGTCGCTGAGTATCCCAGGGACAGGTCGATGGCTCGCACGCAATTCTTTTACATGTCGGCCCAACCCGCCACTGTCCGCGCGCGCAGATTACGCCCATGACATGCGCAATTGCTGAGGCAAGGACGATCGTCATGCAACGATTTATCCAACGGCGTATCGCAGTCCTTGTTTTCCTGCTCGTTACGGGAGGTTGCCACATGAATGAACAGGCCCAGGCGGCACCCGCCAGGCGCGACACGTTGCAGGCGGCGGCAGGCACCACCACGGTCGCATTGTTCGGATGTGCCGAAAAAAGCATCGCCGCATTCCGCGAATCCAGCCGCTTCTGGCCGGCGGTATCGCTCAACGATCCTGCCCGGCAGGTTTTTGAAACCGGTGACTACGACGCAGGCAACGTGGGTGGCTTTCGCGTTCGCATGACCTATTCCGAGAGCGAGCACATCGCGCAGATCGAGATGAAGGGCGCCGGCCCGTACTACACCGACCTGGGCGTGGACAAGGCCATGACCGACTTCAAGAACTCGCTCCAGGCCTGCCTGGGCGCAACGGCGGATTGATTGCAACCATCCGTTCTTTCAGAACCAGCAGTTCACGACGACAAGGAAGCCGTTATGCCGCAATACACCATCGAAGCGCGTTCACTGAGCTTTGTCGGTGGCACCGCCGGCCACGACTTCCGGGTGCTGCGCGACGAGAATGGAAAGGCACTCGCCGAGCTGCACGGACTGGCGACGGACCGCAAGACCAACGAGTTCGTGCCGGTGGGCACCGATGAAGAAAAGCATTCGTTGCGGGTCTGGCATTTCGCACACGATCCGGCCTATGCAAAGGCGCACGGCGAGAAGCCGACCTCCGACAGCTTCATCAGCGACGGCCAGGCCAATCGTGCGGTGCTGACTGCCGACAGCAAGCAAGTACTGGCGCGCTGGAACACGGCGGTGAACTCGGTAGACAAGCTCAATGCCCTTGATTTGAACTATCCCAATTACGGTTTCAAGGTGTTCGGGGAGACGGTCAACAGCAACTCCACCTACAACACCCTGGGCCAGATCATGGGGGTGCCGGCCAGGGACTTCCCGGGCCATCTGGACCCTGTCATCGACAATCTTATGGTGTCGCCGGAGGAAGTGAACAAGCTGCGTACGCATGGCTATCCGGTGTTGGAAGAACCGCGCATCGACGCCGCGCCGCAACGCACTGGCGCGCTGGACCCGCGCCAACCGGGCCATGCGGACAACCCCATGTACGCGCAGATCCGCAGCGGCATGGAAGCACTGAATACCCGGCGCGGCCAGCCCTGGGATGAAACCAGTGATCGCGCCGCCGCTGGCCTGTTGTGCCGCGCGAAGGAGCAAGGCCTGACCCGCGTGGACCACGTGCTGGGCAGCCAGGAGCGCGGCGGCATGCAAGCCGGCCAGAACCTGCTGCTGGTACAGGGTCGCCTGGACGATCCGGCGCAGACCCGTGCCTGCGTCAATGCCGCGGAGCTGGCACGCACACCGGAAGCCGAATCGTTCCAGCGCCTGGAGGCCATCACCCAGCGAATGGCGCAGGAAAACACGACACGCCAGCAACTGCCGCAGGTGGCCAACGAACCCCGGCAGCAATCCAATCCCGTCATTCGCGCCTGACCGTTCCGCGCAATGCGCAGGGCAGGTGCGATCAGCCGGTTTTGTCGATGACCACTGCAGATCGCCTGCCTGCCGGGGTCAGGTGCGGTGACAGGGATCGCTGGGCGAAAGCATCGTTTCGAGGGCGCAAGCCCAGACTGCACAAGCGATAACCCGGCCCGATGTCTGGCGGCTGCGGGGGCATACGGGCATACTCGGGACGCTCCAGGGATTGCTGAACACACCGTGACACGGGCTGCCGATCTTCGGCGGTCGTCAAGTCCGCTGCCTGTTTCTAGTGACTTGCCCGGTTGTTGCGTTGCCTGTTCCGCATGCGGTCCGCGGGGTGGCATCCACAACCTTGGGAGGGGTCATGCTGGAACAACATGGTTTTCTGCAAACTTGGGGCTTGACGCTGGCGCTGGTCTGCGCCGTTATCGCGATTCTCTACGGCATCGTTTCCGCACGCTGGATCCTCAGGCAGCCCGCAGGCAATGCGCGTATGCAGGAGATCGCAGCGGCAATCCAGGAAGGCGCCAGCGCCTACCTCAACCGGCAATACACCACCATCGCCATTGCCGGCGTGGTCCTGTTCGTGCTGGTTGGCGTGTTTCTCAACTGGCCTACTGCCATCGGCTTCCTGATCGGCGCGGTGCTTTCGGGCGCGGCCGGATACATCGGCATGAACGTGTCGGTGCGCGCCAACGTGCGCACTGCCGAAGCGGCGCGCAAGGGCATTGGCGCGGCGATGGATATTGCGTTCCGCGGTGGCGCCATCACCGGCATGCTGGTGGTTGGGCTGGGCCTGCTGGGCGTGGCCGGTTACTGGCTGGTGCTGGGCCGCATGGGCATTACCGGCGAACCTGCATTGCATGCACTGGTGGGCCTGGC
>JBDSUI010000048.1:0-3129 GCA_039927795.1 Pseudoxanthomonas sp. | reverse complement strand
GCAACTCGTGGCCCGGACGGCCCTCGTGTGCGGACAAGGTCCACGCCACCGCGTTGAAATTGAAGTCGTCGTAGTTCTTGCCGTGGCCGTCCTTGTCTGGATTGCCCAAGGGCAGCACGAACGTGCCTTGCTGCCCGGTGTTGCCAACCAGTGGCGCTGGCAGGAAATGCGGCGCCGGCGAAGCGGCGCTTTCAGCGGCTGATCCCAAGCGCATCTGCATGGCCCGCTGGGGCACGTCGACTATCTTCTCGCGCGCGATGATCGGATCGATCTGCTCGATGATGCCGCGGTAGTAGCTTTCCAGCTGGTCATTGGCAATGGGCTTGGTCTTCAGCGCCTTGATCACCTGCCTGTAGTCGCTGGCGTTGATGCCTTGGGCCTTGGCCACCAGCGGCGCCAGCTGCTGCATGACGGCGCGGGTTTCCATGAATTCCAGTTGCGCGCGCTGCATCAGCAGTGTCGGCTCGATGTCGATGCCGTACTGCTTCAGCTGGTAGGCATACAGCTCGGGTGGCAGCCGTGTATCGGTGCGCGCCTTGGGCAGGACCTTGCTACGGCTCCAGTCGTTGTAGTCCCTGACCTGTTTTTCCATCGCATCCAGGGCCGCCTCGGCGCCGGCAATCCTGTACTTTGCGAACAGTTCGCGCACCCCGGTGACATACGTGTCGCCGTTGCCGACTGCGCGTTCCAGTTCAATCCTGCTGGGCTGCAGGAGTTTACGATCGGCGAGTTTTTCTTCGTAGCGTTGACGGGCCAGCGTGGTCAATGCAGTGCTATCCGGAGCCATGCCCACGTAGGCTTTCAGCCGATCCAGCGCCTTGGCGCGCCGCTCCGGGCCGGTCTGGTCAGAGAGCAGGCCGTTGAGGCCGTTGAAGATGGACTGCGGCGCATCGCTCCACGGCAACAAGTACTTTTCGTTGAGTGCGCTGCCTTCGATGTTCTCGTCGGCGGCCTTGATCATGATCTCCAGATCCTGGCGTACATTGGGGTCGCGTTCGAGCTGCAGCCTGGCCTTCAGTTCATCGCGGGCCTTGGCGGTGGCTTCGCGATAGCGGCGCGGATTATCCGGGCCCAGATCGGTCACCTTGTCGTCGTAGCCGGGAACGCCAAAGAAGCTGGCGTACTCCGGCTGGAACGCGCCCTGTGCCTGCAACAGGATCTGCGCGTTGCGGTTGCTGGCTTCCACCCACGCGGGTGCGGGCCTGGTGGTGGCGGCGGGCGCCGCGGTCTGGGCAAAGGCAGACAAGGGCACGGACAGGGCCAGTGCAATAGCAAGAACAAGTGGCTTCATGGGTGGTATTCCAGGCGCAGTAAGTGCACCGACCCTACGCGGTCATCGGTCAGCGGGCAATGCGCCGGAGGTCATGCCAGCGCGCCCGGAGACGGTAATCAACGGGCGTAGCCTGCGCTACTGTTCGCCTGTATCGCGCAGCAGATCTGACGGCAGCGTGGGCTCGGACAGGATGCGTTCCATCGCCGCCCAGCGCGCCTGTGGGGTCTTGCCCGCTGCCTCCACATGCTGGCGCACCAGGTCCAGGCCAACGCCGTAATTGATGACGTAGCTGCGGTATTTGTCGGTAAAGGCAATCGACTGCTCGGCGCGCTCGCGTGACATCAGCTGGTAGTGCTGGGCCAGCCGCACGGCTTCGGCACGGTCGATGCGCCCGTCCAGGTAGTCACGTGCGAGAGTCAGGCGCGCGCCCGCCAGCGCGCCACGCGCTTTCTGCAGTTGCGCATCGCGTGCGGCCAGGGCCGGGTCCAGGCCGGCCAGCGGATACAGCACCTCGCGCTCGAAAGTTTCCTTTTCGTCGGCGGGAAACGCCAGTTCAATGCCGAAGTTGGCCGAACCTTCGGCGATCAGCGACATCGGGCTGTACAGCGGATACACGGTGAACTCGACCCAGCCGCGATCTGTCGATAGACGTTGTTCCAGCAACATGTTCAACACATGGTGGCCTGGATAGCCTTCGTGGCAACCCAGGTCCACCGCGCGACTCATCAGTACCGGCAGGTCGGTGTTGATCTGGATCAGGCTGGTGGCATTGCCCTGGTACCAGTTGTAACCGGACCAGGGCTGGCCGGTGACCAGCTCCAGGCTGAATTTTTCATTGGCGGGCAGCGCGATATGTTGCAGGGTGCGCCGCTTGCACTCGTTGATCGACGCATGCATCACCGCCTGCAGTTTTTCCGGTGCAATCGCCGTGGTGCTGGCGAAGGCATCAACGCGCTGCCAGAGCGGGCCGTCGCCGGGGAACAGTTGCTCCAGTTGCTGCAGTGCCGGATCGTAATCGCTGAGCGGTTTCAGCACTGGCCGCAGTGCATACAGGCCTTCGGCTTCGCGTTCAAAATCCAGAGACTCGCCTGCGATCATGGCCAGGCGGGTGCGTGCGGCGACCAGCTGTGCGTGCAGCAGGTGTTTCCTGCGCACTTCCAGCGCCGCCAGTACGCGCTCGTCGACCTCCGACAACTGCTTCAGCAGGGCCTCAGTGCGGGTTCGCAGTGCCGGCAAGGGTGTGGCCGAACGATGCACCTGCTGGGCCCAGTCTGCAGGTCCGTAATAGGCGTCAATGTAGCCGGGCTCCAGTTCGCCGATGGCCAGGCTCAGGCGGACATAGGTTTCGGCGATGGGATCAAGGAAGGTGCGCGAGGCCTCACTGCCTGCAATGGCAGGCGAGCTGCCAGCATGGGCTGCGGTTGAGATCATCATCAGGGTGGCCAGCAGGAGTCGCATCGGGTGGTTCCAATTGTGCGGGCAGGGCGACGCACGCAGATGGTGCGCCTCTCGCTTTTCGGGTGAGGGGTGACCGTCCGGGAGAGTCCGTCCAGACCGACGGTGGCTACCGACTCAGATCCGCGGGGTGGCTGGGCCGAACAGCTGCTTGCGTGCTTCCTCGCTCAATGGCTTGCCGTCGTCCGGGTTCACTTTCGTGGTCCACGCATAGGCGCGTGCGGTGGCAGGCCGTTTGGAGATCGCGTCCAACCAGCGTTTCATGTGCGGGTACTGGCTGAAATCCGGGGTCAGGGCTGGATACACATCAATCCAGGGATAGCTGGCCATGTCGGCAATGCTGTAATCGTCGCCGGCGAGGAAGGCATGCGCCGACAGGCGCTGGTCCAGCACGCCGTGCA
>JBDSUI010000047.1:0-11829 GCA_039927795.1 Pseudoxanthomonas sp. | reverse complement strand
CAGCCAGCCGACTACGCCACTGGCGGCAACGGTCGCGACCGGTGCCGGTGCGGTGAAGGATGGTGCCGGCGCTGCGGCTTCCTCGCGCTCTTCGCGAATGGGTGCAGGCTGGCTGTGCTTGACGTGAGTGACTGCAGGCGCCGGGATGTTCAGCTGCGCCTTGGTCAGGGCATGCACGGGCAGCTTGCGCGGTGTATTGCGCTGATAGCTGGGGCGTGAGGTTTCCTCGCCCATTTCATTCTCGCGCACGCGGGTAACTTCGTAGTGCGGCGTATGCAGTGCTTCATCGGCAACGATGATGATCGGTGCGTCGTGGCGCTTCTCGATCTCACGCAGCGCGCCACGTTTTTCGTTGAGCAGGAAGTTGGCTATTTCAACCGGTGCCTGCACCAGCACCTGTCCGGTGTTCTCTTTCATCGCATGCTCTTCGGCCACGCGGATGATCGAAAGCGACAGCGATTCAATGCTACGCATGCGGCCGTGGCCTTCGCATTGCGGGCAAACGATCTGGCTGGATTCGCCCAGCGACGGACGCAGGCGCTGGCGGCTCATTTCCATCAGGCCGAAACGCGAGATGCGGCCAATCTGGACGCGCGCGCGGTCGTACTTCAATGCGTTCTGCAGCCGGTTTTCAACGTCGCGCTGGTGCTTGCTGCTGGACATGTCGATGAAGTCGATCACCACCAGCCCGCCCAGGTCGCGCAGGCGCAGCTGGCGTGCCACTTCATCGGCCGCTTCCATATTGGTCTGGAACGCGGTGTCCTCGATGTCGCTGCCCTTGGTCGAACGCGAGGAGTTCACATCGATCGCGGTCAGTGCCTCGGTCTGGTCAACCACGATGGAGCCGCCGGACGGCAGGCGAACGTTGCGCTCGTAAGCGCCTTCAATCTGCGATTCGATCTGGAAACGGTTGAACAGCGGAATGTCGTCTGTGTAGTGCTTGAGCTTGCGCAGGTTGTGCGGCATCACCTGCTCCATGAATTCCTTGGCGGTTTCATAGAGCTCGGGGGTGTCGACGAGGATCTCGCCGACGTCAGAACGCAGGTAGTCGCGCAGGGCGCGCACAATCAGGCGCGATTCCTGGTAGATCAGGAATGGGGCAGGCTTGCTCAGCGCAGCCTCGGCAACCGAACGCCAGACCTGCAACAGGTAGTCCAGGTCCCACTGCAGCTCTTCGGCATCGCGGCCGACACCAGCGGTGCGGATGATCACGCCCATGTCTTCGGGAATGGCCAGCGCGTCCATGGCCTTCTTCAGCTCGGCCCGGTCATCGCCCTCGATCCGGCGCGACACACCGCCGGCGGTGGGCGAATTGGGCATCAGCACCATGTACCGGCCGGCCAGCGAGATGAACGTGGTCAGGGCGGCGCCCTTGTTGCCGCGCTCGTCCTTGTCGACCTGCACGACCACTTCCTGGCCTTCGCGCAGCAGTTCCTTCAGGCCGGCCTTGTTGTGGTCAACGCCAGCCTGGAAATAATCGCGGGAGATTTCCTTCAGCGGCAGGAAGCCATGGCGTTCGCCGCCGTATTCGACGAAGGCCGCTTCCAGTGAAGGTTCCAGGCGCGTGATGCGACCCTTGTAGATATTCGATTTTTTCTGTTCTTTGGACGGTTGTTCGATATCGATGTCGTACAGGTTCTGTCCGTCAACGATGGCGACGCGCAGTTCTTCTTCCTGCGTCGCATTGATCAGCATGCGTTTCATGTGTGCGTTCCTCGCGCGCTGCTACCGCGCGGAACACCGTGGGTTTCGCAATCCTGGACACTGATCACCGCCCCTCGCGCACGCGCGACCAGGCAGGGGTTGGTTTCCAGCGCTGCAACACCACGGCAGGCCGCGGGAGCGCTTTGGTTCAATTAAAAATATGTTTTGGGCCGGAGGCTGCTTGGGAAACCCCTTGCACCTCACGGGACATGTTCAGCTACCGGCGTCTGACACACCGGGCGATGTCCGGATTCGCCAACTAGCCGCTAACATGATCGCCCCGGGGGCGGTGGCCGCGCACTTTGTCGGAATCGCGGGAAGCTGGGCTTCTGGCCCGCAGCATCATCTAGATGCTGGTTAACTCCCTGCGAAATCAAACCCTTATCTCACTGCCCGAGTGTATCAGATAAAAACGCATGACCGAACAGCCCCCCGCAAGCAGGCCCGATGGGGCCACCAAGACCGCCGTTCGCACCATCAAGGTGCCTGAAGATCGGGACGGCCAGCGACTGGATAATTTCCTGCTTGGCCAGCTAAAGGGCGCGCCGCGCAGCCTGGTTTACAAGCTGGTCCGCAGTGGTCAGGTGAGGATCAATGGGGGCCGGGCCAAGGCAGATCGCAAGCTGGTAGCCGGCGACGAAGTCCGGATCCCGCCGGTTAGTCTCACTGACCCGGAAGAAAAGGCGGCGCCCCCGCAGGGGTTCCTGCAGCGTCTGGAAGCATCGATCGTGTTCGAGGACGCACGCCTGCTGGTGCTGAACAAGCCCACTGGCGTGGCCAGCCACGGCGGCAGCGGCATCAGCCACGGCGCCATCGAAACCTTGCGGGCGTTACGGCCCAACATGAGCCTGGAGCTGGTGCACCGCCTGGACCGCGACACCTCCGGCCTGCTGATCGTGGCCAAGAAGCGCGCCGCGCTGATCGAGCTGCAGGCGCTGATGCGCGAAGAGGGTGGGACCGGCATTCGCAAGCGCTACCTGACCTTGCTGGTCGGACGCATGCCGGATGGCGTGATGAGCGTGGATGCACCGCTGCATGTAGGTCTGCGCCAGGGCGGCGAGCGGCATGTGCAGGTCAATGCCATAGGCAAGGAGTCGGTGAGCCACTTCAAGGTGCTGGAACGGCGCGGCGGGCATTCCTACTGCGAAGTGCGCATCGAGACCGGACGCACCCATCAGATACGCGTGCATGCCCAGCATATTGGTCACCCGGTGGCAGGGGACGACAAGTACGGCGATGAGGTCGTCAACAAGCGCCTGCGTGAACAGCTGGGGCTGAAGCGCCTGTTCCTGCACGCGGCTTCGCTTGAATTTGCGCTGGACAGTGGCAAATCGCCGTATGTGCTCAGTGCGCCATTGGCCGACGATCTTGCTGCAGCGCTGGAGCGACTGGCCTGAAGAGCCAGTCTGTAGCCGGGGTTGCCAGGCCTGTCGGGCTTGTCGCAGAGCGCAGCCGGTTAACGCCTGCGCTAGACGTGCGACGCTGAAGGGACGGGACGTTTAGCGCCCTGCGTCCAGCTTGAAACATTCGTTGGGGCGCTCGGCCGGTGGCGTGAAGGTCACCGGAACCTGGATGCTCTGCGATACCGGCTGGCCGTTGCGGGTGGCGGCTTCGAATTCCCAGGTGGGTACGGTTTTCTGTGCCGCCGCGTCCAGCGCCGGTTGTCCGCTGCTGCGAACCAGGGACACTTCCACTGGCTTGCCTTCCTTTCCGACCACCACCTTGAGGGTACTGGTGCCGCCAATGCCGGCGCAGAGCAGCGCCATGGGGTAGTCGGGCTTCGGGGTCTGCACCGCAGACACCATGGTCGAAGGCAGGTAGGTGGTTTCTGGCTGACTTTTGCCGCTGCAGGCGGTTACCAGCAGCAGCGTCAGGCAAAGGGACACCCCGGTGGCAGCAGGTGACAAATTGAAGCGCTGGGCAAGGTTGTCCATGCGTGGTGACTCCCGGATTACTTGATTGCGCGAAGCCGCGTTCACGCGGCCAGCAGGTCGGCCTTGGCCGCACAGATGAAATCATTCTCGCTCAGCCCGCCCACGTCATGGGTGGAGTAACGGACCACTGCGCGGTCGTAGTGAACGCCCAGATCGGGGTGGTGATCTTCGGCATGGGCCAGATAGGCCAGCGCGTTTACGAAGGCCATGGTCTGGTAGTAATTGTCGAAACGGAAGGTCCTGCAAATTGCGCGGCCTTCCTCGGCCAGGCTCCACGCCGGCACTTCGAGAATCAGCTCGGCTACGCGGGCCTGGGTGAGTTTGTGTTCGCTGCCTTTCAAGGGCGAACAGTGGGCCTGGGCCAGGGGAATGAGGTCGGACATGGGTATTTCCTTCTTCGGTGGCAGGCTGAACGTATCACCCACGATGTTACGGGCTCACATAAACGCGTTGCGCTACGGATCGCTAGAATAGCGCCATGATCCATCTCTCAGACACTGCCCAGACCCATTTCAGAAAGCTGATCGAACGCGAGGCACTGCCCGGATTGGGGGTCCGCCTGAGTGCGGTTGACCCCGGCACCGCGCGGGCCGATGCGCGGTTGGAATTTGCCGAGCCCAGGGATCTGGTCGGTGATGAGTGGGCTGTGGATTGCGATGGTTTCACCGTTTACGTGGATGCGCTCAGCGTGGCCTGGCTTGACGGTGCGGAAATCGACTACGTTACCCAGGCGACTGGCAGCCAGCTCACCATCAAGGCGCCCAAGATCAAGGGTCAGGCGCCGGCCGAATCGGCATCGCTGGTGGAACGCGTGCGTTGGGTGGTCGAGAACGAGGTGAATCCGCAACTGGCCCAGCACAAGGGTCGGGTTGCGGTGGAGCAGGTGAGCGCCGATGGCGTGGTCCTGCTGCGCTTTGGTGGCGGCTGCAACGGCTGCGGCATGGCCGACGTGACCTTGAAGCAGGGCATCGAGAAGACCCTGATGGCGCGGGTGCCAGGCGTGACTGCGGTGCGTGATGTCACCGACCACGATACGGGCGACGCGCCCTATATTCCGCGCAACAGCGCGGACTGATTCCACGCCCCGGTGACGAGAGCCGCCGACATCATCGCAGCGCTGCGGGCGGGCAAACCTGTCGACGTTGTCGAGCGCCACACCGGCATGCCTTATGGCTGGGGCCTGTGGCTGCGTACATTGCAGGAACGCCTTGGCATAATCGATCGCAAGACCGCCGACAGCATGGTCCAGCATCTGGCAGAACGTCCACGGCAGCCTGCGGAACCCTGGATTCCGCGCAATCGCTGGCAGGCGTTCCGCTCTGCGTTTTACGCCGAATGGGGCCCGCCGCTGCGGGAAGAGCGCGGGCTGCGGTGGTTGGCCGGCATGGTCAGCCTGGTCATGCATCTGCTGTTCGCGCTGCTGCTGGTGCTGTTTGCACTGGTGAATGTGGCGCCACCCAATGTGGAAGCCGATGCCAGCCGGGTGCAGGTGGAATTCATTGGTGAAGGGACGCCCGAGGAAGTGGGTGGCGGCGCGCCCGCCACACCATCGCCGCCCGCCGCTGCGATCTCGCAGGCAGTGGCTGCGGCTGCTGATGCTGCGGCCCCGTCGGTCAAGGAGCAGGCGGTTGAGGAGCAGGCGGCTTCGCTGCCGCAGGACGAGATTCAACAGCCGGCCCCGGCGGCGGCGCAGCAGAATCTGCAAGTGACGGAAGTAGCCGAAACGACCAGCGATTTCGTGCTGCCGCCGACCACTGCCCGCATTCCGCAGATTGCACCGCCCCAGATCAGGCCACCCGAGTTGAGCGTGCCGACCCGCGAAATCACCATCGTGCAAGTGCCGCCTACGCAGCGACGCGTGCCGCAACCCGAACTGGCCGTGCCGCAGCCTTCGCAAGTGACACCGGAAGTGCGGCAGCGTGAAGTTGCCGCGCCCTTGCCGCAGATACGCACGGTGCAGGTGCCCACACGGGAGGTCGCGGCGCCGCAGGTGCGCACCACGACGCCGACCGTGCGCCAGGCCGAGATCACGGCGCCCAGTCGAGCCGCGTCCGTCTCCAGCAGTACCAGCCCTTCAAATACCAAGGCCAATGCAGCCGACAGTGCCAGTGAAGCCAGCAGCGCCGCGCCGCAACAAGGCACGCAAGCCGCTGCGCTTTCAGCAGGTTCGGGCGCTGCCAGCGAGCGAGCGGGCGCTACACCCAGCCCGGTCCGTGGCGATGACTGGGGGGCTTCGGACCGCAACAAGCCCGGTGCCGCCGACGGAAGCGGCACCGGTGACAAACCCGGCCTCTTCAACGCCGACGGCAGCGTGCGTCTACCCGGCAATGCCACCGGCGATGCAAGCAAGCCGGGGGCGCCGGGTTCGAAACAGGCGCAGCGCGCCGACGCGGACCGGGCGAGCAAATGGCTGGAGCGTCCCAGCCTCCCCTATGAGCCGACCATGTTCGACAAGTACTGGCGGCCGACCAACGAAAGCCTGTTGGCGGAATGGGTACGCCGTGCGATCCGCGAGGTCGATATTCCCATTCCCGGCACCTCCAAGAAGGTGAAATGCGTGGTGTCAGTCCTGCAAGCCGGCGGCGCCTGCAGCCTGTTCGATCCCAACCTCAATGCACAACCGGCCAATGCGCGCCCGCCCCCGGATATTCCGGTCAAGCGCCAGCCCATTCCTACCGACAGCTGATTGCAGTCATTGAACCGCGACACAATAAAAAACGGGGCCAGCAGGCCCCGTTTTTTTATTGCTTGCGACAACAGTCAGTCGACGCCGTGAAGGTCACGCAGCTGGGTGGGGCGCGAGCCGAAGTAGGCTGCCAGGTCGGAGATCTCCTGGTCGCTCAGCACGGCCGCTTGCGGCGTCATCAGGGCATGCTGGCGCTCGCCGGCGCGGTAGTTCTGCAGGGCGTGGGCCAGGTAGTCACCGTACTGGCCACCAAGCTTGGGATAGGTCGCATCGATGGGGGCGTTGCCTTCGGCTCCGTGGCAATCGACGCAGCTCTGGCCGGTGGCCTTGCCCTTGGCGTTGGCAAGCTTTTCACCGTTGCCGATGCGACCGTCGGGCAGGCCTGCGGAAGAGCTGGAGCCGTGCTCGCCACTGGCGTGACCGGGATCGGCGGCGGCCACGTCGTTGTTCTGGGAACAGGCGGCCAGGGCGAGGGTGGCGAGCAGGGCGATGGCTAGACGCGGGGCGTGCACGGCGTTCGACATGGTGGGCTTACTTCACAGTAGAGAGATAGGCGGAGATATCGGCGATGTCCTGGTCAGAGAAGCTCTGTGCCTGGGCCTGCATCGTCGGGTGCTTGCGGTTGCCCTTCTTGTATTCGGTCAGTGCCTGGGTCAGGTACTCGGCCGACTGGCCGCCAATACGTGGCACATGGAAGCTGGGATAGGCGTTCTTGTAGCCTTCCAGACCATGACAGCCCTGACAGGTATAGGTCAGGGTACGGCCCGCCTGGACGTTGCCGCCCGGAGTCGCTGAGGGCGCCGGGGCTGTGGCGGCCGCCGGCGCTGCTGCTGCGGCAGGCGCCACTTCAGCAGGTGTCGCAGGAGGGGTCTGTGCCACGACAGCCACCGAAAGGGTGGCGGCCAAGGCAAGGCAAGCGGCGAGCGGAAGCGGTCGCATCATGTCGTAATCCGGGACTCTCTGATTGCGCGCGCTACGTCCAACCGTAGCGCTTGGCTGGGATAAGTATAACGTGCGAGTCCGGATGACGACCATCCATGACTATGGCGGGGGACCGGAGGCCGGCCTGTCAGCCGTTATGCAAGTGCGGGGACTCGGTCTTCCGACGCAAGTCACCATGACCTTCGGCGCATGTCGGCTCTGGTCTTGGGTGATATACCTATGTACAACACCTAACAACCACCCGGTAGCAGCATGTCTCGACCCCACGTTCCCGCAGGCCGCCCCATGACGCGTCCGCTGCGCATCCTTGCCTTGTTCTCACTGATGCTGTTTGCCCTTGCCGCCTGCAAGGGCGGCAAGGGCGAAGCCCAGGCCAAGCCCGGCGACCCGCCCAAGGTTCCCGATGCGGTGCCGGTGGAAGTAACCAGGGCCGCGCACCGGCCGGTGGCGGCCAGTTACACCGGCACGGCGGCGCTGGAACCGCGTGGCGAAGCGCAGGTGGTGGCGAAAACCTCCGGCGTGGCGCTGTCGGTGATGGTCGAGGAAGGACAGCAGGTACGCGCCGGCCAGGCGCTGGTTCGGCTGGATCCGGACCGTGCACGGCTGGCCGTCGCGCAGGCCTCGGCGCAGATGCACAAGCTGGAAAACAGCTACAGCCGCGCCCGGCAGCTGGTGGCCCAGCAAATGATCAGCGCCAATGATGTGGACCAGATCAGGTTCGACCTGGAAAACGCGCGAGCACAGCACCGCATGGCGACGCTGGAACTGTCCTATACGACCGTGACCGCGCCCATTTCCGGCGTGATTGCATCGCGATCGATCAAGACCGGCAACTTCGTGCAGATCAATACGCCGATTTTCCGCATCGTCGACAACTCGCAGCTCGAGGCGACCCTCAACGTGCCCGAACGCGAGATTGCCACGCTCAGGGCTGGGCAGCCGGTGGCGCTGACCGCGGACGCACTACCCGGCCAGAACTTCACCGGCAGCGTCGATCGCATCGCGCCGGTGGTGGACTCGGGCAGCGGCACCTTCCGCGTGGTCACCACGTTTGCAGGCGGTGGTCTGTTGCAGCCGGGCATGTTCGGGCGTCTGCGGATCGATTACGACAAGCGTGCCGATGCGCTGGTTATTCCACGCGCCGCGCTGCTTGATGACGACAGCGATCCGGCGGTGTTTGCGGTGCGCGGTGGCAAGGCGGCGCGCGTGCAGGTCAAGCTGGGCTACATGGACGGCGAATGGGTGGAAGTGCGCCAGGGCCTGAAGGCTGGCGATGCCGTGGTCACCGCCGGCAAGATCGCATTGCGCGACGGCACCCCGGTGGAGGTGATCGGGCAGCCTGCCGCCAAGCCGGCGACCCCCAAGCCCGCCACCGCCAAGGTGGAGGCTGAATCAGCCGGTAAGAAACAATGAGCGCGCACGGATCAGATGAGCGGGGATCCGGGGGCCTATCCGGTACGCGCGACCACGATCCACTGGCACCACCGGCCGGACTGAGCGGCGGCGGGCTGGTCGAGTTCTCGACGCGGCGCCGGGTCACCGTGGCGATGTTCTGGGTCACCATGTTCCTGTTTGGCTGCCTTGCGCTGTTCGCGTTGAAAGTCAACCTGCTGCCGGACCTGAGCTACCCCACGCTGACCGTGCGCACCGAGTACACCGGCGCTGCGCCTTCTGAAATCGAGACGCTGGTTTCCGAGCCGGTGGAAGAAGCCGTCGGCGTGGTCAAGAACCTGCGCAAGCTGAAGTCGGTGTCGCGTACCGGGCAAAGCGATGTCGTGCTCGAGTTCGCCTGGGGCACCGACATGGACCAGGCCAGCCTGGAGGTGCGCGACAAGATGGAAGTCCTGCAGTTGCCGCTGGAAGCCAAGGCGCCGGTCCTGCTGCGTTTCAATCCTTCCACCGAGCCGATCATGCGCCTGGCGCTGTCGTCGAAAGTCGCAGGCAAAACTGAGGCCGATTCCATCCGCCAGCTGACCGAGCTGCGTCGCTATGCCGACGAAGACCTGAAGAAGAAACTGGAACCCGTTGCAGGCGTGGCCGCAGTCAAGGTCGGTGGTGGGCTGGAAGACGAGATCCAGGTCGACATCGACCAGCAGAAACTCGCCCAGTTGCACCTGCCTATCGATACCGTGATCCAGCGCTTGCAGCAGGAAAACATCAACATCTCCGGTGGCCGCCTGGAACAGGGTTCGCAGCGTTACCTGGTGCGTACCGTGAACCAGTTCGCCACGGTGGAAGAAATCCGCAACATGCTGGTCACCACGCAAAGCGGCGGCGGTGGCGATGCGGCCAGCGCGGCCCAGCAGATGGCGGCCATAGCGGCGTCCAGCGGCGATGCGGCGACCATGGCCGCTGCCGCCTCCGTGCAGAGCGCCTCTTCATCCGGATCCACAACGGTGGCCGGTGGCGTGCCCGTGCGCCTGAAAGACATTGCCGAAGTCCGCCAGGGCTACAAGGAACGCGAGGGCATCATTCGCCTGGCCGGCAACGAAGCAGTCGAACTGGCGATCTACAAGGAGGGCGATGCCAATACCGTCGCCACCGCCGATGCGATCCAGGCCAAGCTTGAACAGCTGAAGGAACTGGTTCCACCCGATGCCGAACTGACCGTCATTGACGACCAGTCGCAGTTCATTCGCCACGCCATCAGCGACGTCAAGCTGGATGCGGTGATTGGTGGCTTCCTGGCCATCCTGATCATCTTCCTGTTCCTGCGCGACGGCTGGAGCACCTTCGTGGTCGCGCTGTCGCTGCCGGCTTCCATCGTCACCACCTTTTTCTTCATGGACCGGTTGGGCCTGAGCTTGAACGTGATGTCGCTGGGCGGCCTGGCACTGGCTACCGGACTGGTGGTGGACGACTCCATCGTGGTCCTGGAAAGCATTGCCAAGGCCCGTGAACGCGGCCTGGGCATCCTGCAGGCGGCCATCACCGGCACCCGCGAAGTCAGCATGGCGGTGGTCGCTTCCACGCTGACGACCATCGCCGTATTCCTGCCGCTGGTGTTCGTGCAGGGCATCGCCGGCCAGTTGTTCCGCGACCAGGCATTGACGGTTGCAATTGCGATCGCGGTGTCGCTGGTGGTGGCGATGACCTTGATTCCGATGCTGAGTGCGCTCAAGGGCCGGCCGCCGCTCGGTTTTCCGGAAGAACCGGCGCACGCGCGCTGGCAGCCGGATCGCCGCTGGCAGAAACCCGTTGCGCTGGGTGGTCGCGGTATCGGTGCCTTCTTCCACGGCATCTTCTTCGGCATTGCCTGGTTCATCGTGCGCGCCTGGCGCGTCATCGCCAGCGTCGTGGGCCCCATCATGCGCAAAGCCAGTGACCTGGCGATGTCGCCCTACCATCGCGCCGAACGCGGCTATATGCGTGTATTGCCGAACGCGTTGGCCAGGCCAGTGCCGGTGCTTGCGGTTGCCGCGATTGCGTTTGGGTTGACCATGCTTGCGGTGCCGCTGCTGGGGACCGACCTGATCCCGCAGTTCGCGCAGGATCGTTTCGAGATGACCGCCAAGTTGCCACCAGGCACGCCGTTGGCAAAAACCGATGCGCTGATCCGCGCGGTGCAGGCCGCGCATGCCAGGGACGCTGGCGTGCGCGTGCTGTATGGCGTGTCCGGCACCGGTACCCGGCTGGATGCCAGCCCGACCGAAAGCGGCGAGAACATTGGCAAGCTGTCGGTGGTGATGACCAACAACGATGCGGAAGGTCCGCTCACCGAAGCACTGCGCAAGACCATGCAGGCCTATCCGGGCGCGCAGGTCGACTTTGCCCGCCCCGAATTGTTCAGCCTGTCACCGCCGCTGGAAATCGAGGTGGAAGGCACCGACCTGGAGTCGATCCGCGCCGCGGGCAATCGCCTGGCCAAGATGCTGCGCGCCAATCCGCACTACGCCGACGTGAAATCGACGGTGGAGCAGGGCTTCCCCGAGATCCAGATCGTGTTCGACCAGGAACGCGCGGCAGCGCTCGGGCTGACCACCCGGCAGATCGCCGACGTGGTGGTCAACAAGGTGCGCGGCAACGTGGCCACCCGTTACAGTTTTCGCGACCGCAAGATCGACGTGCTGGTACGCGCGCAGGAATCCGATCGCGCATCGCTGGATGACATCCGCCGGTTGATTGTCAATCCGGGCCGTGGCGCGCCGGTGGAGCTGTCTTCTGTTGCCGAGGTCGTGTCGACCACCGGCCCCAGCGAGATCCATCGTGCCGACCAGCGCCGGGTGGCGATCGTGTCGTCCAACCTGCGCGACATCGACCTTGGCAACGCAATCCGCGAAGTCGAAGCGATGGTCGCCAAGGCGCCGCTTGGCACCGATATCGACATGCACATCGGCGGCCAGGGCCAGGAGCTCGACGAATCGATCCGCTCGCTGCTGTTCGCGTTCGGCCTCGCCATCTTCCTGGTGTACCTGGTGATGGCCTCGCAGTTTGAGTCGTTGCTGCACCCGTTCGTGATCCTGTTCACCATCCCGCTCGCCTTGGTCGGCGCAGTTGCGGCACTGCTGCTCACTCGCTCCCCGGCCTCGGTGGTGGTATTCATCGGGCTGATCCTGCTGGTCG
>JBDSUI010000046.1:0-4760 GCA_039927795.1 Pseudoxanthomonas sp. | reverse complement strand
GCTGGGTTTGCGGCTGAACGCGCCGCTGCCGCTACCGCGGTCGCTTTACCGCAAGGACTTCGATCCACCGCGCCTGCAATTGCTGGAACGGCAATTGACTCAGGTGGGAAGTGATGGCGCTGGCACTGGAGCGGGGCTGCAGGTCCGAATCGGTAGCCATGCCAGGACTGGCCCGCGACCGGCAGTACGCAATGGCCGGTTTGTTCGTATCCAGCTGCACTCTCCTTTGTAACCCCAGCCTCACTAACGTCCCTGACAAATAATCGGTGGGCGGTCGCGGCGTACCCTGTGCGCCGCGATCTGCCCCATCGGATCCGGCCTCGCATGTGCCTTGCATTGCGTAGCATCGGCACCGAACGCATCGCCCAGCCGCGTGATGTGGCTGGCCTGCGGCTCGCATTCTGCCTGCGTCACGACGAAGTGGTAGGGGCCGTGCGCGTTCTGGCGGTGTCAGGCTATGCGCAACTGCACGGCATACAACGGCTTGCGCGTCTTTCAGACGGTTTCGGGCCATGGTCGCCACCAGCCAATACCAGATTGCAGCGTGCGATATTTCGACCAACCGAACGTGTCAATGGCGGTCTGTCGCGGCGCACTTGAGTGCGCCATCCTTCGGGTCGATGTCAGGAACCGGCGGCCTTGGCAGGGTCACTGCGCTGCAGTAGCTTCCACGCTGTCGCTGCCGCGAAAAGGGGAAGCCACACCCAACACAGCTCCGACCAAAGTGTCGCCATGCCGCGCGCGCTGAAGAATCCATTCGCGAATGGCGACACCAGGACCGGTCGCCACGGCGCGAAAAATCTCTGGCCGGTCCATGGCCACAGCAACGCCACGCCTAGGCCACCCGACGTCAGTGCATCCAGCAGCGGGTGCGATATCGCGCACACGAAGATCCACCCTGCAGACTGCAACGGACGGCTTCGCAGCGGACGATGCAACGCGGCGGCGGCCAGTGCGACAAGCACCGCGAACAACAAGGAATGGCTGGCACCGCGGTGACCCAAAGCATCGGCATACGGAATTCCGAACGCGAATGCGACCACGTCCAGGTCCGGCAAGATGGCCGCAAGGATGCCGGCCGCGAGCAGCTGTTTCGAAACGCTTCCTCGGCGCGCGGCGTAGTACATCGCCAAGGGAACCGCGGCATGCGTGATGATGCTGGGCATACTCTTTCCTAGATATCATCCGCGCGGAACGCATCACGCAACCAGGTGATGCGCGGCGCCTGCGGATCGCCTTCGGCGTCCACCACGTCGAAGCGGCACGCGGTGTGCGCGTATTCGCGGTGTTCGGCCAGGAACAGCTGCGCGGCATGCACCAGCTTGCGGCGCTTGCCGATGTCCACCGACGCCGCACCGCCGCCAAAGGCCTGCGACTGCCGGTAGCGCACTTCCACAAACACCAGGGTGCCGCCGTCGCCTCCCCTGGCGTCCAGCATCACCAGGTCCAGTTCGCCGCCGCGGTAGTTCACGTTGCGGGCAATTTGGCGTAGTCCCGCCTTCAGCAGCGCATCACGCGCCGCGCCTTCGGCCTGTTTGCCGCGCGCGTTGCGATCGATGAGCTGGCGCTCAGCCACCGCCGCCGACAGGCACGCTGCGGCCACCGCTGAAGGTGGACCAGGCCGGCGTACGCAATACATTGCCGAACCCGTCCAGGCTCAGCTCACCGGTCGCGCCCTTCAGCTGCACGTTGTTGCCGGTCGCAAGCTTTTCCAGATAGGCCGTCAGCATCCAGGCGTCGTAACCGAAGGCGAAAAGACGAGCGGCCGGACCTCGCGCCGTCGGCATGCTCGCACCGGCCACGCTGGCGGGCGGAAGTCCGCCCAGGCCGCGCGCAGTCCACACTTCAGTGGGGAACACGATACCGTCCAGCGCGCTGTCCTGCTCCGGCTTGCCGGTGCCTGAAAGCAGTTGCGAAGTGCCGACGCGGCTCTTGCCGCTCAGGCCGGCCAAAGCCAGTTGCGGTGCAATCGCGCGGGCCGTGCTGCCCTTCAGCGCCAGGAAAACGGAGTCCACGCCCTGTTGCGAGGCGCTGGCCAGGTTGCTGGCAATACTGCCGGGTGTATCCGAAATGCTGACGGTATCTGCCACTGTGCCGCCGCGCTGGGTGAAGCGCTCGCGGAATGCGGCCGCGGCACGCCGCCCATTGTCGTCGTTGCCATTGATCACCAGCGCCGTGCGGCGCTCGCGACCCAGCAGGTATTCGGCGGCGATGATGCCGTCATCCTCCGGGGCCAGTGAGAAACCCGCATTGCCGGCAGGCGGCGGTGAGGTGCCGCGATTCAGCGCCAGCACCGGTACCGCCAGGGCGGATTGGCCGAACACGGCGCTGACTTCATCGCGGCCCAGTGGCCCGATGACGAAATCAGAACCGGCAGCGGTAGCGTTGGCGTAAGCCGACAAGGCGCCGGCTGCGGTACCCACGGTGTCGTAGAAATTTATTTCGGGGCGACGCCGCGTTTCACCGTAGTAGCCCGCCAACAGGCCATCGCGAACCGGCGCCGAGGCCGTGGCCAGCTGGCCGGACAGCGGCAGCAGCACGGCCAGTTTCACCGGCGGGCGATAGCCATCGCGCTCGGCGGCGGGTCGGTTGTTGAGATCAAAACGCCAATTGGCGCCACGTTCGAAAGGACGCGGCAAAGGCAGGCCGCGGTTCAGCAAGGCGCGCCCGGCGAAGGGATACAGCGGATCACCTGCAGGCAGGCTTGCCGCATCGCGGGCCAGGGTGGCGTTGTCGATCGCCGCCAGCAGGCGTTCGATCTGGCGTGCATTGTCGATCCTGGCCTGGCCGCTGAGGCTGGCGTCGTTGCGCGCCAGTTCGGCCGCGGCAGAAAGCGCATTGCGTCCTGGCTGGACGGTCTGTCCACCATCGCTGGTTCTAGTGGTTGCGCAGCCGGCGAACAATGCCGCCAGCATGAAGAGGGGGAAGATCCTTCCGAATCGCTTATCCATGGGCGTGCTCTGCGGCTGTACGTGGGAACCGGCTAGGATTGTACCTTCGGCGGCGCTGCACTGCGTTCAGGCCACAGCCCAAGGATCATGTAATGCCCGCTGGAACACTGTTCATTGTTGCCACGCCCATTGGCAATCTGTCCGACCTTTCCCCGCGCGCGCTGGAGACACTGGGGGCGGTAACCGGGATCCTCGCTGAAGATACCCGCCACACCCGTCAGTTGCTCTCCCACTTCGGCATCGACCGCCCACTGGTTGCCTTGCACGAGCACAACGAAGAGGCAATGACCACGCGTATCGTCGAACGCATCCAGGCCGGCGACTCATTGGCGCTGGTCAGTGATGCCGGCACACCGCTGGTCAGCGATCCAGGGTATCGGGTGGTGCGCGCCGCGCGTGCGGCCGGCTTGAAGGTCAGCCCCATTCCGGGTGCCTGCGCGGCCATCGCTGCGTTGAGCGTTGCCGGACTGCCAAGTGATCGTTTTGTCTTCGAAGGATTCCTGCCGGCCAAGTCATCGGCGCGTCGCGAACGCCTGGGCAAACTCTCCAGCGAAACACGCACGCTGGTGTTCTACGAATCCTCGCACCGCATCGCCGAATCGCTGGTCGACATGCGGCTCATGTTCGGCGACGACCGCGCCGCGGTCATCGCGCGCGAACTGACCAAGATGTTCGAAACGGTGCTGGATGGCACGCTGGCCGAATTGCAGGCGCGGGTGGAAGCCGATGACAACCAGCGCAAGGGCGAATTCGTGGTGATGGTGCAGGGCGTAGTCGACGACCAGGAGGCGCAGTTGATCGAAGGCAAGCGCCTGTATGCGAAGTTGAGCGAGCACCTGCCACCTTCGACCGCGGCGAAGCTGGCGGCGGAAATCAGTGGGGCATCAAGGAAGGCCTTGTACGGGGGCTGACGCGTCGCTCCAGGCACGAAGACGCAGCACGCTCACTTCACAACTGCATATTGGCCTTTATCGCCGAAGCGTTTGGGCTTGTAGCCAATCCGGGCGCAGATACTGTCACCGCAGCGGGTCAGCGCCCCTGCTTGCATTGCTTCGACTACTGCCGCTGGAAATTCCGCCTGCCTTGCGATTTGCTGGCTCTTCCACGCAAAGTAACCGCTGCCACCGACCGCCAGCAACGAGCCGAGCAGCAAGTCCAATCCGCTTTTCAAGATCAATGAACGCTGCGCGGCGCCGCGTCGCTCCCGTTCCCGTTGCAGTGCGGCTGCGCGGGGAATTCGCGAAGCTCCAAGAATCGGTGTCGAGATTGTTTGGATAAATTTCCAAGGAGTTCGAACAGATTGCCAGAGTGCTGTCGGGATCATTTCTTGAAGGATAAGAGTCGTAGTGTGCACTCGACATCCGCAGGTGCTGTAACACACCGAGCTAGAATAATGAGATCGGAACACTAACGGCTATTTGGCACTGTCTTTCACCGAGTTTGCAGGGTCTCTTTGAGCATTCCGTTTAAACAGAGCGGGTGTCAGATGGTATGCATCCTGTGGGCGCGTGCGGAAGGAGCATGACGAAAGTAATAACGAGTAGGTTTTGTCGTCTCAACTGAATATCGCCGTTGCAGGTTGAAAGCGTGAGGATTACGTCCAGCCAGTCGCCTGTGAGACAATGCGCGCGGCGGAGTCGGCCAGGCAGTCGCGTCATTCGTTTTCATTTCGGTGGAAGCGCGTGCCGAGGAAAGTCCGGGCTCCACAGGGCACGGTGCCAGGTAATGCCTGGGCGGCGCAAGTCGACGGAAAGTGCAACAGAAAGATACCGCCGAACGCTCCTGCCGTTGCAGGGCGCTTGTCGGACG
>JBDSUI010000045.1:0-16916 GCA_039927795.1 Pseudoxanthomonas sp. | reverse complement strand
CCGGGGCGGTGGAGGTGGTTTCCTGCGCGAAAGCAGCGCTGGAGCCTGCGAGTGCAGTGGCGCCGAGCAGCGCGAGTGAAATCGCGTCACGGAGCTTTGTGGTCTTAACGATCATGTTCTCTCTCTCTCCTAAAATGAGATGTTTGTGCAAACAAACGTGTCCTGTCAGCGGGTCCAAAAAAGAAACCCAGAATTGCCAGGTGAGGCGATAGTAGCCGGCTTTTCCCATTAATTAAAGCTTCGTTAAATCGTCATTCGCGTTCATGTTTATGAATGAGCAACGGATTGCAGCCTGATGGGGATCAGGAGCGTCGCCGCAAGGGGCGCGATGCCCGTGTGCGGCACCGTTAGCACTTTGAAGCGCGTTGATGGGTTGGCGGCAGCCGTCGGCAGGCAGTCAGGCGGCGGCGCTGTTCATTTGTCCATTCAGCCTGACAGACGAGATGTCGTCTGGATAAGCAAGAATGCGGCACTGTTGCCGTGGCTGGAGGTCGAATCTTCGTCAGCGGGAGTGTGTCTGCGGTATCCCGGTCTACAAGGTGTATTTGGCGTACCGCATGCGAGTCTGCAGCATGTTTGATGCCATGGCATTTGGACAATGGGTGCTGGACTTTGGGCAGAAAGCAGGGGGCATGGAGGCTCGACATACCGCTATCTTTCTCGAGTGCGGTGAGGCTACGGCGCCTGAGTCACACTATCTGCATCCGTTCACGCCGGTTGGCTTTAGTAGCCGCAGTCAGCGCTGCTTCGGTGCATTTCGCATTGCTTACGGTCGGCATGGTGCCTGTAGTCGCTTGGCATCCGGCCCAGCTGCAATAGCCCGCATGGCCCAAACATCCGGGCGCGCCTTAGGTGGATCAAGCCATGCTTAGACAGCTTCAAGGCCTGTCGCAGCGGACAGCCTGTTGAATGCGGCCCCGCTTATGGCACGCATTGATTGAACGCAAGCAGATGAACTGCTTACGGGCGGCGTGTTGTTTCAGCTCTCTAATCAGAGATCCTGCTCATAGCGGACATAAGGCACGGTGCCTTCATCGCTGTTCTGATTGCCCGGCGAGAAGGGGTTCTTGCCGCGGGTGACGACATTCTCGGCGCCTACGGTGAGCTGGCCGCTCCAGGGGGTGCGCCAGGTCAGGCCCAAGCCAAGGCCTTCCCATTTTTCTGGCTGGCCCGGCACGTCAACCACGCGACCTACAATATTGGCGCTGAAGGCGCCGAAGCCGCCGCCTACGCTCAGGCTCTTGCTGTTCCAGCGGTCTGCCATGGCCGGAACGTCAGCGATAGGGACCAGGCGCGCGCGGGCCACTGCGCCGCCTATGCGGACGAAACCTTCGCGGCCGATGTTCTTCTGGCCGAATACCGCCAGGTCATTCTGTTCGACACGCGCACCCGGGTTGCTGGACAGCCAGCCAGGCAAGGTGTCGCGACCTGTCCCTGCGGAGATGCCGAGTTTGCCGCCAGGACGGATGAGCGAGGCGCCGGCGCTGATGCGCTGGCTGCTTCCATTGTTGTCGTCGGTAAGTTCGGCCACAGCGCAATTGCTGATCAGATTGCCAATGCTGCTCACCGCGCCATTCTGGCGATTGCAGACCAGGCCCAGCGAATCGCCCGCTTCAAGGCCGAACGCAGCGCCCAGCGTATTGTTGCCCAGTTTCCAGCGCGCGCCGGCGGACGCCTCACCGGTGGGTTCAAGAAGGAGCACGGCTTCGACCTTGCCGCTGGTGTTGTTCCAGACCGGCAACACGGTGGAATCACGCTTGAGCGGCGGCGTCCTGCTTTGCGCATGCGCGCCCGCGGCCACGCCAAAGGCGAGCATCAAGGCAAACGGCAGGTACAGAAGACGCTGTTTCATGGCTCGCTTGAGACTCCCAACTCCGCGATGGAGTTCCCCTCCCGAGGGGAACTGATCCTATTCGGTTTATGTTTCTTTAACAAGTCCCCGAACCGGCCCGAAACCTTTACTGGAGACGCTCCGGGGCCAGTATTCCGACCGAAGGCAAGTTGAAAAGTTCCTCGATCTCGGCGGGGCTGAACAGGTAGCGCTGGCCGCAGAATTCACAGCGGACCTCGGCCTGGTCGTCCACCAGGGCCGCACGGGCCTCCACCTCGCCAAGGGAGTGCAGCATGGCGGCAACCCGCTCGCGTGAGCATGAACAAGCGAACTGCATCGTACGTCGGGCCATCAGTGTGGGCTGTTCCTCGTGGAAGAGGCGGTGCAGCAACTCGTCGGCGCGTGTTGCCAGCAGCTCGGCGGCCCCCAGCGTGTCGAACAGGGCGCCGGCACGGTTCCAGCCATCGTGGTCGCCCTCGTCACCCGGCAGTTTCTGCAGCATCAATCCGGCCGCGCGGTCGCCATTGGCAGTCAGCAGCAAGCGGGTGGGCAACTGTTCGGATTGGCGGAAATAGTCCTCGAAGACCTCCGGGAGCGTAGCCGCCTGCAGTGACACCAGGCTCTGGTAGCGCTGCGGTTGGCTCGGATCCAGGCCGGGGTTTTCAATGGTGATGGCGAGCAGCGCATCGCTGCCCAGTTGTTGCAGGTCCTGCGGCGCGTCCGCGCCTTCTTCGAGTTGGGCGATGCCCCGCAGAGTGCCTTGGGACGTGCATTCGGCAAACAGCGTCCGCACCAGATGCCGGCTGCGCAGTTGCAGGGAGAGTCGCCCGTTCACCTTGACGTGGCCCGTGAACAAAGCCGCTGCTGCGCACGCCTGGCCGAGCAGATCACGCGCCGCGTTGGGGTACTGGGCATGGGCCAGGATATCGCGCCAGCTGTCTTCAAGCTGCACGCACACTCCGCGCACCCCGGCATGGGGCAGCAGAAAGCGGGTCTGGTGGTCGTAGGTGCCGCTCACATGTCCCCCAGGTCGGCGTTGCCGCCGTAGAAAGTTGTCATGCCTTCCATAGTGTGGGCGACCCTGGTCTGTTCCAACCTGGCAGCTCCAACCGGGCAACATGGAGGCATGAGGACGAAAGCAGCTGATCACTCGATTGGCGGCAGGGATTGCAGGCTTCATCGCGGACTGCTTCGTCGGCACGCGCGAGCTAGCGGACTCCCACGGCTGGGTTTGCTCGATCAACTGCAGCTTGCGGTTTGCATTCCACCATCAAATCGGCAATCGAACGGTTGCCCGCTGGCACTGCAATTCGCTGTCGTGTGCACGGCATGCAGGCCCAACGGTTAACATTCGGCCCTGCTGCGCAACCGACTTGCGGAGGGATCCTTATTGCTACCGCAGATGCTGGAAGTCCACCCAGACCACGCCGATGGCTGCGCTGGATGCTGGCGCTTCCTTGTTTCTTGGCCGCTGCCAGCCTCTTGCAGGTTGTGGTGCTGCGCTTTGTGGACCCCCCCTTTTCGGCGTTCATGGCAGCGCGTCAGCTGGAAGCCTGGGGCAACGGGGACATGGGCTTCCGGGTCGCCTACGACTGGCGCGACCTGGCGGCTATTTCACCGAACCTGCCGGTCGCGATGGTGGCGGCCGAGGATCAGAACTTCGGCAGTCATCGCGGTTTCGATTTCAAGGCCATTGAAAAGGCTCGCGCCAACAACGCCAGGGGCCGCAAGCTCCGCGGTGCCAGCACGGTCAGCCAGCAGGTGGCAAAGAACCTGTTCCTGTGGCAAGGCGGTGGCTATTTCCGCAAGGGTGTCGAAGCCTGGTACACCTTGCTGATCGAGCTGATGTGGCCCAAGACACGGATCCTGGAGGTCTATGTCAACGTGGCCGAATTCGGCGATGGCGTCTATGGTGCGCAGGCGGCGGCACGCAGTTACTGGCGCAAGGATGCAAGCGGGTTGTCCCTGGCCGAAAGCGCGCGCCTGGCTGCGGTGCTTCCGGCGCCGCGCCATTACAGTGTCGCCCGCCCCGGACCCTTCGTGCAGCGCCGCGCCAACTGGATCCAACGCCAGGTCCGCCAGATTGGCGGGCCTGCCTATCTGCAGACACTGGATTGAATATGCACCCCTCATTGCAACGCCTCACCGTGGTCGTGGCCGCCCGCAACGAGGCCGGAAACCTGCCGCTGCTGCATCCACGCATCGCGGCGGTGCTGCGACGGCTGGATGGCATCGACGGAAGGGTGCTGTATGTCGACGATGGCAGCAGCGACGAAACCTGGCAGGTGATGCAGCGCCTCGCAAGCCAGGATCCATGCGTGTCACTGCTGCGTTTATCGCGGAACTTTGGCAAGGAGCTGGCGTTGACCGCAGGCCTGGATCAGGTGGAGGAGGGCGCGGTACTTATCCTGGATGCGGATGGCCAGGACCCGCCAGAACTGATTCCACAGTTCGTGGCCAAGTGGCGCGAAGGCTATGACGACGTCCACGGTACGCGCATCCAGCGCGAAGGCGAAAGCTGGTTGAAGCGGGCGACGGCAGCCGCGTTTTACCGGGTGATCGGGCGCTTGTCGAAAACACCAATCCCGGCCGACACGGGCGACTTCCGGCTGCTGTCGCCGCGCGCGGTGGCCGCGCTGCGACAGCTCAGGGAGCGCCACCGATTCATGAAGGGCTTGTTTGGCTGGGTAGGTTTCAACCAGGTCGCCATAAGCTACCGGCGCGATGCGCGCGTCATGGGCAAGAGCAATTTCGGCCTCTGGAAGTTGTGGAATTTTGCCCTGGAAGGCATCACCAGTTTTTCCACCACACCGCTGCGCGTGGCGACCTACGTGGGCTTGATGAGCGCCGTTGTCGCTTTTGTGTTCGCGGTCTGGATCATCGTCAAGGCGGCTCTGTACGGGGACCGCGTGGCGGGCTGGCCAACGATGATGGTGGTCATCCTGTTCCTGGGGGGCATGCAATTGATTGCATTGGGTCTGATCGGTGAGTACCTCGGCCGTCTCTACGAGGAATCAAAACAGCGCCCGCTCTACCTGGTGGATGTCTGGCAACCCGGTGCGGGAGGAGTATTCTCTGCGCAGGAACCCAGTGTTAAAGGAGATCCGGATGCACACGCTACGCCAGTTGTTGGGAAGCAAGACCCCTGAGGTGCATGCTGTCGCCCCGGGCGACTCGGTATTCGATGCAATCCGGCTGATGGCCGAGAAAGGCATCGGCGCGGTCCTGGTGCTGGACGGATCCAGGTTGGCCGGTATCGTTTCGGAGCGCGATTACGCGCGCAAGGTGGTGCTGCATGGGCGCTCGTCATCGGAAACCCCGGTGCACGAGATCATGACCGCCGACGTGTTTACGGTTAGTCCACACCACACGGTGGAGCATTGCATGCAGATGGTTACCGAACATCGAATCCGCCATTTACCGGTGGTGGAAAACGACGGAGTCATCGGCGTAATCTCTATCGGCGATCTGGTCAAGGCGGTGATCGAAGACCAGAAGGTTCAGTTGGACCAGTTGCAGCGCTACATCGCCAGTTGAATCCGGCAACCCTGCGCTGCGCCAGCGCAGCGTGGCTTGCGCCTTTCCTGTAGTGGCGACCCATGCGCGTGCTGCGGGGCCCGTTGTGGCGAAGCCGCATAAGTTCCGCACGGCCTGGTTCCATCGCGCACGCCTGCGTCGGCCCCATTCGTTGTCTCGGCGTGTTGCAGCAGGGATGCCAGATGCTTCCCAACTTCTACTTCGCGTATTTCCCGCCGCAGGTACTGTCCTTGCCTGGTCCCAGTTCCAGCGTGGCCAAGAGGGCGGCGGGCGGGGCGATACTGCCCAGCGCCAAGGCCAGTGCCCCGCGCAGACCGAGGCGCTTGAAGTCAGGATGGAAGGAAGGATCCTTGAACGTACCACCCACCACCAGCGGTGAGCGCAGCGCGAGGATGCTGCGATCCTTGGGCCGCGGACGCAGCTCCAGGTCCAGGGTTTCGTTCTTCAGGCTGACCTGGCCGCTGCCCACGATGAGGGTGTCTTCGGTATCGAAGGCCAGTGCCCGGGACTGCATCACCCCGTTCTGCACCGCGAAATCACCGAACGCGCAACGGATGGGAACCTTGCGATCCTTGGTGATAAGAAACTTCAAGGCTTCGGCAATATCAATGCCTGCAAGCTCCAGCAGCAGGTTGCTGATCTGGCCTTTGCCCATGCCCAGGGCGATATCACCGTCTGCGCTACCCAGCATCGCCGCGATGGAGTTGCCGGTGCCCGTCACGCTGATGTCACCGCCGACCCGGCCCACCGCGTCCTGGGTCAGCTTCACGTCGGGAAAAAGTTTGGACAAATTCAACCGCCGCGCGGTTATCTGGGCCTTGGTGCGAATCGTCGATTCACGGGCATCCATGCGGATCGTGGAACGGATATCGCCGCCCGCCACGCCGAAATTGAGCGGCACCAGCTGCAGTATTCCCGCATCCAGCTTGAGGTGAGCCTGCATGTCGTCAATCGGCAGGCTGGGCGCATTGATGCGATGCGCCTTTAGCTTGACGTCGGCATCCATGGTCCGCAACTTGGTCAGGTTGTAGGGCGCATCGGGCAGCACGCGCGGGCTGGCGGCAAGTTTCGCCGATTGCGCCTTGAGTTCGGGATTGGTGGTCTCGTTGCCGCCGGCTTGCGGGGGCGCACCGATGAAGCCCGCCAGGTCATCAAAATCAAGTCGTTTCGAGACCAGGTCGGCGACCAGCAAGGGCCGTTCGCGGCCTACGGTTACTGCCGCCGATCCGCCCAGGTCGCTGTCACCTACGACGCCCTTGAAGTTGTCGTAGTGCCAGGTGTTCGTCTGGCGGGTCAGCCGCCCATCGAACTTGTAGGGCGGCGTGGCTGGCGTGGCAATACCGATCAGGGGGTAGAGATCTTCGAGATTTTTGCCGGACAGCGCCAGTTGCAGATCAAAGTCGCGCAGGCGGAACGGATCAATCAGGGTGCCGCGGGCATGCGCGCTGGTCGGCCCGGCACTGGCTTTCAGGTCAATGCTGAAAGGCTCGCTGCTGTTGCTGAGCTCCAGCGGTGATTCGGCACGGCCGGACAGCGTGAAGGCGCTCCCGGTCCAGCGCCCCTTGCCCTTGATATCGATAGGAGGCGCGCTGTTCTGCGCCGTCGCCGCGGCGCTGTTGACGGCAATGTCGATGTCGGTTTTTTTGGGTGCGTTGAAGAAGCGCAAGCGACCGTCGTCTATCCATATCCGGCGGAACTGCATGGGGTTGCCGCCGGACTGGTCGCCGAACACCCAGTTGCCCACGCCCTTTGGACCGGTTTCCAGCCTGACGTCGGGTGCGGTCAGGCGGATCTCCGGAATGCGCGTCTGGCGCTTGAATATCAGCGGCCAAAGTTCGAAATCGATCTCGGCCCGATCAGCCGACGCCATGGTGGGTTCTTTTGACCAGGCGGCATTGGCAAACTGCAGCTTGTCGGCCTTCACGGTGGTGACGCGGCCCAGGTCAACATCCAGGTCGCCACCGATGCTCAGCTGACGCCCTGTACGTACCTGCACCAGCCTTTCTAACGGTCCCTTGAACCAGTTCCAGTCGAACAGCACAAGCAGCAGCACCAGCGCGGCAAGCAGCGCGCCGATCACGTATAGCGCGCGACGTGAGGGCCGACGGTCAAGCACTCGTTTGCGGGGAATGGCGGACTGATTCATGGCGTCAATATCCCGGCTGCCGTGTTTACATTCCGCGAAAGACCAAAGCGTCGTTCACGTAAGAGCCATCAGCGGGGACGAGGCAGGACCTGTGCGGTGACGGCGATAAAGTGGCACACGCTGCCGCCAATCACGAACAAGTGCCAGATAGCGTGTGAGTAGCGGATGGATTGGCGATGGTAGAAATAGGTGCCCAGGGTATAGAACATGCCACCCATGAACAGCCAGCCCAGGGTCCAGCCATCCAGCACTTCCAGCATGGGCTTGATCGCCACCACGACCAGCCATCCCATCGCGATGTAGATCAGCGTGGACAGCAACTTGAAGCGGCCGGTATAGAACAGCTTGAAGGCCACGCCAAACACGGCAAGCGTCCAGATGGCGATGAACAAACCCCAGCCCCATGGTCCGCGCAGGCCGATCAGCGTGAAAGGTGTGTAGGTGCCGGCAATCAGCAGATAGATGGCGCAGTGGTCGAAAACCTTGAGCCGACCTTTGGCGACGGGGTGCTGGATGCTGTGGTACAGGGTGGAGGCCACGTAGAGCAGCAGCAGGGTGACGCCGAACACGATTGCGGCGCCTAGCTGCCAGGCATCGCCGTGCAGGGCGGCCAGGGTGATCAGCACCGCGCCGCCAGCAAGCGCGGCAACCGCGCCAAGCCCGTGGGTCAGCGCGCTGGCGAGTTCGTCTTTGATTTCGCTTTTTTCCATGGAAGCAGAATCGACCTTGTGTGGGGGAGTGGATACCCGGTTGTCTGGCTGGATTGGCGGCTACTGCCTGACCCGGCTCCAGGCAGGCCTGGCACGCATGATACGCATCAGTTGCCCCGGCTATGCCCCGATGCCCAGCCCGCAAGGCAGGCGTTGCATTCACTTGTCACTATTGAAAGGGCAACCTTTGCTTATGCGGGAAGCCGCGGCTGCAACTGGTTACGACCGTGCGCCGCTGGAAGGTTCAGCGCCCGGTACGCCCGACGTGGTCCGCTTCCAGAACGGCGGCACGGTACTGCCGCTGGACAGGATCCAGCGCACCAGCAGCAGGCTGATGATGCCGCAGGTGAGCACGGTCAGCACCGAGGCTTCGGCGCCGAAGCCACCGCCATCCAGCCAGTCAGGTCCGTGCAGGGTTGAATCAAGCATGCCGTCCACGGCGATGCCCGAGACCGGGATGCCGAACACCGCGCCCTGCACGAAATTCCATCCCGCATGCAGCCCGATGCACCACCATAGCGACCTGGTCACGTGGTAGAGCAGGCCAAACAACACGCCGGCTTCCAGCGCAATGGCAATCGAGCTCCAGGGCGACGCGCCAGGATTGGAGCCATGGGCGAAGCCAAAAAAAAGCGCCGACACCGCCAGTGCAATCCAGGTTCCGAGGCCTTCCTCGGTCAGCCGGAACAGGATGCCGCGGCTGACTATTTCCTCGGTGATACCGGGCACCACCGCGGTCAGCAGGAACAGCGTCCACAGCGGCGCAGCGCCGGCACCATGAATCGCATACGCGCCGGCAGCCCAAAGCTCCAGTACCAATACTGCGAACAACAGCAGCGCCGCCAGCAGGCCGCACACCAGCTGCGGAGACTTGCGCCAGGCGAGTTCCTGCATTGGCCGGCGCTCGATCAGCGTGGCCAGCGTCACGTAGGCCAGCACGGAGGGCAGCACGAGCAACAAAGTCGAGGCCAGATTGCCGCGCATCGTGCCGAGATGGTTGGTGGGGATGCCGGCTTTGCGGGCCACCCAGCTTGAAGCCATCGAAAACAGGGCCAGCAGCAATGCGAAATACAGCATCCGCAGCAGCGGCGAACGCAGCAGCCTGATGGCCACTTGAGCCAGGACGCCGGTCCCGGCTTCCGTGCTGCGCATGGGTCAGTCCATGCCCACGCTGTGTGCGTGCTCGCGCGTGGCCAGGAATTCCACGCCGGGCGCACGCTCCTGCGCAAGCTGCAGGTTGACCCGCGTGGGGGCCAGGTATACCAGCGCGCCCGAGGCATCCAGCGCCAGATTCATGGCGTTCTTGTCGCGAAACTCTTCCAGCTTCTTCTCATCGTGGCAGCGTATCCAGCGCGCGGTGACCACCCCGATCTGCTCGAAGCTGGAATCCACGCTGTATTCGTCTTTCAGCCGGTAGGCCACCACTTCAAACTGCAGCGTGCCCACCGCACCCAGGATCAGGTCGTTGCTCATCAGCGGGCGGAAGAACTGGGTTGCACCTTCTTCGCTCAGCTGGGCCAGCCCCTTCTGCAACTGCTTGAGCTTGAGCGGATCGCGCAACCGCGCGCGACGGAACAGCTCGGGGGCGAAATTGGGGATGCCGGTAAAACTGATCGCCTCGCCCTCGGTGAAGGTGTCGCCGATGGAAATGGTGCCGTGGTTGTGAATGCCGATCACGTCGCCCGGCCAGGCCTCGACTGCAATCTCGCGATCACTGGCCATGAAGGTCAGGGCATTGGCCAGCTTCATTTCCTTGCCGGTGCGCACATGGAAGCTTTTCATGCCCGCCGAAAAGCGCCCCGAGCACACCCGCATGAAGGCCACGCGGTCGCGGTGCATGGGGTCCATGTTGGCCTGGATCTTGAACACGAACCCGGTGAGCCTGGCTTCTTCGGGCTTCACTACGCGCGTGGTGGTCGCATGTGGCTGCGGCGGAGGCGCATGCTCAACGAAGAAATCCAGCAAGGGCTGTACGCCGAAGTTGTTGACCGCCGAGCCGAAGAAAACCGGTGTCTGCTTGCCGGCGCGGTACGCCTGCAGATCGAAGGCATGCGAGGCACCCTGCACCAGTTCCAGTTCCTCGCGCAGCTCCACCAGCATCCGCTCGCCCAGTCTGGCCACCAGTTGCGGGTCGTCCAGCGACGGGAAGATGGTGGAATCCTGGCGGGTGAAATTGCGGCCCTGCTCATACAGATGCACCTCACCACTGAGCAAGTGCACCACACCCTTAAGGCGCGAGCCCATGCCGATCGGCCAGGTGACCGGGGCGCACTGGATACCGAGCACGCTTTCCACTTCGTCCAGCAGGTCGATCGGGTCGCGGCCTTCGCGGTCCAGCTTGTTGATAAAGGTCATGATGGGCGTGTCGCGCAGGCGGCAGACTTCCATCAGCTTGATGGTGCGTTCCTCCACGCCTTTGGCCACGTCGATGACCATCAGTGCCGAATCGACCGCGGTGAGCACGCGGTAGGTGTCCTCACCGAAGTCCGCGTGTCCCGGCGTATCCAGCAGGTTGACCATTCGCCCTTCGTACGGGAACTGCATCACCGACGAGGTCACCGAAATGCCGCGCTCCTTCTCCAGCGCCATCCAGTCGGAGGTCGCGTGGCGCGTGGTCTTCCGCGACTTGACCGAGCCTGCCATCTGGATCGCGCCACCGAACAGCAGCAGCTTTTCGGTCAGCGTGGTCTTGCCGGCGTCAGGATGGGAAATGATGGCGAAGGTGCGGCGGCGCGCGGCTTCGGTGGAAACATCTTGGATTGACGCAACGGACATGGCGATGGCGCCCGCGCGGGCGCGTTCATGGAGACGGGAGGGCGCGAATTATAGCGCCTGGGGCCCGTTTGCCCGCAGTGGGTCAGTGGGGGGTGGGGAACTTGAGCTCGCCCAGTGGTCCGAACATGCGCATCGGAATCGATTCCAGGCGCATGCCGCGGTTGACCTGCAGCACCAAATGCAGGTGCGGCGCGGTGCTGAAGCCGGTGTTGCCGGACAGACCGATACGTTGGCCCAGGCGTACCCGCTGGCCGGTGCGCACCTGTACGCCTTCGGGCTTGAGGTGCGCATACACGGCCATGCTGCCGTCGTCGTGCAGGATGCGGATGAAGTTGGCCCGGCCATTGTATTTTTCGCGATTCAGCCCGGCCTTGTCGAAGTCGTATTCCACCTGCATGACCACGCCGTCGCGCACGGCCACGATGGGGGTGCCTTCTGCCAGGGCAAAGTCGATGGCGTAGCGGTTCTGTGGGTCGCTGTGACTGAAACTGCCGCCCGGGCCCTGGTCGACGCGCACGCGTGCATAGTCGAACGGCAGGCGGTAGTCATAACTGCGCGGCTGCGCGGCCGGGTCGCCCGGCAACCCATCCAGCAGCAATTCAAACTCGTTGCCGCGCAGAGGGTCTGTGGTCGAGAGGGTCGCCACCAATACGCTGCTGCGTGCTGGAATCGTCGCGGTGGCCGGAAGCGCGGGCGAGCCGCTGACGTTTCGGTTGCGCTTGAAGCGCAGCATCACCTGCACCGGTCCGTGCATCAGGTTGTCCGCCCACGCCTGGTAGTCGCCGGCGTTGCGCTCCAGGCGCAGCCGCACCAATGCGCCGGGCGGGTTGCGGAAGCGCACCACGTTGACATCGCTGGCGGGCAGTTCATCGGCTGCCGGGGGCTGGTCACCGTACTGGCTGACGCCGTGCCGGTCCTTCCAGCGATAGAGCCGCGCCGCCTCGGCATCGGGCACGCACCACAGCGCAATGCAGGCGATCAGGATCGCGGCGGGCAGACTTGACCTCATCAACCTGACTTCACCTACATGCGCTCATCGACATGCCGTCATCGACATGCCGTCATCGCAAGCAGCGGTCGGACAAGCCCAGCGCGCGCACGATGTCGCGCAGGTCGAACGCCGCCACCGCCTTGTCGTCGTGCAATGCGAACAGGGCGCCGGCCGGGAAGCGCGGGGTGCCGGCGGCGTACAGCACCTGGCCGTCGGTATTGGCGACTACCTTGCCGGAAAATGTCTTCAGGGGCTGCAGGCTGGTCCGGTCGAACACCCGGAATATGGTCGGCCTCAGTTGGTCCACGGCGATCCAGTAACCCAGGCCCGCCTCGCACGCCCACAGCGCAATGCCTTCGGCATCGGCGTCGAACAACGGCAGGCTGTGGCTGCGATACATGCCGTCCAGTGTGTATTCGCGCAGCGTGGAACCCACGCGCCGGTCTTCCTCGGCGATCAGCAGGCGGTCGTTGACCGAATCGCCAGCGATGGATTCGACCATGCGCAGCGCACCGGCCTCGGTGGTGTCACCAAACGCGCCCAGGTAGCTTGATTGCAAGGCACCCGTGGGATCCAGCCGCACCGCAAAACGCTTGACGCGCTGGTCCAGCTCGCCCATCGGCGGCAGTTCCCGGGTCTTGAAGTCAGCCATGAAACTGTCGGTGATCAGCAACTCCAGCTCATTGGGTGCGGTTTCCCTTATCCACAGGCCATATGGAACCCGCAGGACGTCCTGCCCGACCATGCCCAGTGGGGTGAAGTCCGGCAGGCGGAACACCTGGATGCGGTGGTTATCGCGTTCGGCGACAAACAGCAGGTCGCCATGCACGGCGATGCCATTGGGACGGTCGAACTGGGACAGCCCCTTGCCCGGACCGCCCACGGTGCGCATTCGCTGGCCGGTCTCAGCGTCGTACACCACCAGCCGGTGGCTGGACTTGGCCGTGGCAATCAGCCAGGTCTGGCCGTCCCGGGTCGGCCAGACCGCCAGCGAATCAAGCTCGTCTTCGGCACTTTCGGTGGAAATCCAGGCCTCAGGCACCACGGCATCGACAGCGGTGTGCGCATGAGGCAACTGGGGTGCGGAAGTCGGGGGGCCAGCAGGGGTGCGGCAAGCGCTCAGCAGCCCGAGCAGCAGCACAAACACACAAGGTCGAAGATTCATTTGCTAATTATGCGTTAAGGCCTGCGCAACTCGCGACAACAGTTGCCAATGAATCTATCGCTCTATCCGAATAAAGCGATTGACAAGCCGGCACCGGGAAGGCAACCTTGCCCCACCATCGAGACCGGCAGAGGGACAGGCCCTTTGAAGCCGGGGCAGCCAGGTGACGCGAAAGCGACGCCCAGGTGCCAAATCCTGCGGGGACCCAGCGTCTACCGGAAGATGGTTCGTTCCCCGCCTCGCGCAGGGGCGAACGCCGAGCTCCGCGAAGCTCGATGGCAGTAGTCCAAGTTCCCTTTCCTGGATAACGCCATGAGCTTCGTCAACGCTGCACTCCATGCTGTTCCTCCTCTGCAGCCCGTATCCGCCTATGTGCCGTCTGCGGAGGTCGTGAACGACCGTCGCGGCGAATTGGACATCCGCCTGGACCTGCGTCACGCCGGCATTCGTACCGTGACCCTGCGCTATGAACTGCTGGGCGATGCGGATCTGCCGGTAGTGATGATGGCCGGTGGCATTTCCGCGCACCGTCACGTGGTGGCCAGCGCCACCTTCCCCGCAAAAGGTTGGGCCAATGCGCTCGCCCAGCCTGGCCGGGCGCTCGATCCACTGCGTTGCCGCCTGCTTGCTATCGACTACGTAGGTGCCGACGGCACGCTCGACGTGCCGCTGGAAACCAGCGACCAGGCCGATGCCATCGTGCAACTGCTCGACGCGTTGAAGATCGAAAAGCTGCATGCCTTCGTCGGCTATTCGTATGGTGCATTGGTCGGCCTGCAGCTCGCCGCACGCCACCCGGCCCGCCTGCGCAAGCTGATAGCGGTCAGTGGCACCCATCGCGCGCATCCGTACGCGTCGGCGTGGCGTGCGCTGCAGCGCAAAGCGGTGGCTCTGGGCCAGCTGCAGTGCGCCGACGCCCAGGGACTGTCGCTCGCTCGCCAGTTCGCCATGCTGAGTTACCGCACGCCCGAGGAATTCGACGAGCGCTTCGACAGCCCGCCCGAAATCATCAACGGCCGCGTGCGTTGCGCCGCCGAGGATTACCTGGATGCCGCGGGCGCCCAATACGTGGCGCGCACACCGGTCAACGCTTACCTGCGCCTGTCCGAATCCATCGACCTGCATCGTCTTGATCCCGCCCTGGTGGGCGTGCCGACCACGGTGGTGGCGGTGGAAGGCGACCGCCTGGTGCCGCTGGCCGACTCGGTGGCACTGGTCGAAGGCCTGGGTACCTATGGCCAGCTGCGGGTGCTGCGTTCGCCTTATGGCCACGACGCGTTCCTGAAGGAAACCGACCGCATCGACAACATCCTGGTAGCCGCGCTGCGCGATGCCGACCGCAATGACACTGGAGACGCTGCATGAGCCGCCACGCCAACCCTGAAATTTCCTGTAGCGCTGCCACTGCCGCGGTGCGTGCGGGCATCGACCGTGACACCGCCTACGGTGCGGTCACGCCGCCCCTCGTGCTGTCCTCGAACTTCAGTTTCGACGGCTTCGGAAACAAGCGCCAATACGATTACACCCGCAGCGGCAATCCGACCCGCGACCTGTTGGGCGAGGCGCTGGCCGAGCTGGAAGGCGGCGCAGGTGCCGTCATCACCTCCACCGGCATGGCCGCGATCACCCTGGTGCTGAACGCGTTGCTGGAACCGGGCGAGCGCCTGGTCGTGCCACACGACGCCTATGGCGGCAGCTGGCGTCTGTTCAATGCCTTGGCCAAAAAGGGCCATTTCGAGCTGATCACCGCCGACCTGACCGATCCGGGTTCGCTGGCCGAAGCGCTGGCGCAATCGCCGAAGCTGGTGCTGATTGAAACACCCTCCAACCCGCTGCTGCGCATCACCGATTTGCGCTACGTGATTGACGCGGCAAAGAACGTTGGCGCGATCACCGTCGTCGACAACACCTTCCTGTCGCCCGCGTTGCAGAAGCCAATCGAATTCGGTGCCGATGTCGTTTTGCATTCCACCACCAAGTACATCAACGGGCATAGTGATGTGGTCGGCGGCGCGGTGATCGCCCGTGAGGCTGACACGCATGAAAGGCTGGCCTGGTGGGCCAATGCGCTGGGCCTGACCGGTTCGCCATTCGACAGTTTCCTGACCCTGCGCGGGCTGCGCACACTGGACGCGCGCCTGCGCGTGCACCAGGAAAACGCCACGGCGATTGCCGCGCTGCTGGACCAGCATCCGGTTGTGTCAGCGGTGTATTTCCCGGGCCTGGCCTCGCATCCGGGGCACGCGGTGGCCGCACGCCAGCAGAAAGGTTTCGGCGCCATGCTCAGCGTCGAGTTGCACGGCGGTGAAGCGGCAGTGCGCGCCTTTGTCGACGGCTTGCAATACTTCACCTTGGCCGAATCGCTGGGTGGCGTGGAAAGCCTGATCGCGCACCCGGCCACGATGACCCATGCAGCCATGAACGCCGAGGCACGCGCCAAGGCCGGAATTTCCGATGGTCTGCTGCGCCTGTCGATTGGCATTGAATCGTGCGAAGACCTGGTGGCCGACCTCTCGCTGGCTTTGCAGCGCGCCGAACGCGTTGTCGCCGCCCAGTCGCAAGTACAAGCGCCGAGAGTGCTCGTCGACGCATGAGCCGCGTAGTAGCGCTGGCGAACGGGTACCGCGCGGTGCCGACGCCCCGGCTCGCCTTGCTGGGCACCGGCGTGGTGGGCAGCGCGTTCGTGGCCCGCTACCAGCGCCTGCAGGCGCGTGGCACAGCGGTGCCCGAATTTGCCTGGCTGGCAAATTCGCGCGCCTTGCAGCATTGCCATTCCGTTCCCGATCAGGCGCTGCAGGCGGTGCGCGGCGCGCCGCTCAGCCTGGATCCCCTGCCACCCTGGGCCGAGGTCGACGCCCTGCGTCGCGGCGATCTGGTCGTTGATGCCACCGCCAGTGACACGGTGGCCGACTGGCATGCCGAATGGCTGGCGCGCGGCATCCACGTGGTGACTGCCAACAAACTGGGTAAGGGTGGCGCGCTGGTGCGTGCCCACGACATTGACGATGCCCGTCGCTCCACCGGTGCCCAGTACGGCGACAGTGCCACCGTCGGCGCCGGCCTACCGCTGCTGCGCAGCCTTCGTGAGCTGGTCGCCGGCGGCGATCACATCCACCGGGTCGAAGGCGTGTTGTCCGGTTCGCTGGCCTGGCTGTTCCATCACTACGACGGCATCCGCCCGTTCTCGGAATGCGTGCGTGAAGCACGCCGTCTCGGCCTCACCGAGCCTGATCCCAGGCTGGATCTGGCTGGCGAGGACGTGCGCCGCAAGTTGCTGACCCTGGCGCGGGCCGCCGGCCAGGCCTTGCACCCGGAGCAGGTGCAAGTGGAATCGCTGGTGTCGCCCGCGCTGGCCGCGCTGTCGGTGGCCGAACTTGATGGACCGTTGCAACTGCTGGATGCGCCGCTGGCCTCCCGATTCAATGAAGCATCTCGCAACGGCCGCAAGCTGCGATTTCTCGGCGCCTTCGACCATGAAGGTGCGCGCGTCGGCTTGCAGGCGCTGGCACCGGAGCATCCGCTCTGCGGCGGACAGGGCACCGACAACCGGGTCGCCATCTTCAGCGACCGCTATTGCGAACAACCCCTGCTGATACAAGGCCCTGGCGCGGGCGCCGAGGTCACTGCCTCGGCGTTGCTGGATGATGTGATCAGGATCGTGGCACTGCGCAGTCGCTGAGCGTTCGTGATCCCAATGCGCACCAGCAACCCGGCGCTACAGATCCCCGAAACGTGATTGCAGCGCAGCGATGGCAGCCAGC
>JBDSUI010000044.1:0-7560 GCA_039927795.1 Pseudoxanthomonas sp. | reverse complement strand
ATGAAGATGATGCAGGGCGCGTGCTTCTTGGCCTGGTCAAACATGTCGCGGACGCGGCTGGCGCCAACGCCGACAAACATCTCGACAAAGTCGGAACCGGAAATGCTGAAGAACGGAACCTTGGCCTCGCCGGCAATGGCGCGCGCCAGCAGGGTCTTGCCGGTACCGGGCTGGCCGACCATCAGCACGCCGCGCGGGATCTTGCCGCCCAGCTTCTGGAACTTGCCTGGGTCACGCAGGAATTCGACCAGCTCGCTGACTTCTTCCTTGGCCTCGTCGCAACCGGCCACGTCGGCAAAGGTGACCTTGATCTGGTCCTCGCCCTGCAGCTTGGCCCGTGACTTGCCGAAGGACATCGCGCCCTTGGCCCCGCCACCGCCACCTTGCATCTGCCGCATCATGAAGATCCAGAAACCGATGATCAGCAGCACCGGCAGGAAGGTCATCAGGATCGAACCCAGCGAAAAACCACTGGCCGGCCGCTCGCGCTCGATGCTCACACCCTTGTTGACCAGCACATTGATCAGGCTTTCGTCCTGCGGCCCGTAAACGGTGCCGGAGCTGCCATCGGTGCGCTTGTAAGAGATCGCGTTGGTGACCAGATTGCTGTCATTGGTGAAGTTCACCGAACCGACAGCCCCGTTGTTCACTTCCTGCAGGAACTCGGAATAGGTCGTTTCCGCACCCGCGGCGGCACCGGTCTTCGGCGAGAAGCTCTGGAACACCACCATCAGCACGACGGCGACGATTACCCACAGCATCAGATTCTTGCTCAAGCCGTTCATCCTCATTGACTCCGGTATTTCCTGTTAACCCGATGGGCAGACTACAACGAACCACTTCATTTCTTGTTTAGAAGCTTGCCCTGGCCCAGCGCATAGACTTCAGGAGACCGCTTGCGGGAGGCATCCGGCTTGCGGATCACCACCTTTTCATACCGCCGCCGTAGTTCGCGCACGTAATCATCAAAACCGGTGCCCTGGAAAACCTTGATCAGGAACGCGCCACCGGGTTTCAGGTGGCTGTCAGCGAAATCCATCGCCAGCTCGGCCAGATGCATCATGCGCGGCTGGTCAACCGCGTCCACACCACTCTTATTGGGGGCCATATCCGACAGCACAAGGTCCACCGGCTGCCCGTTCAACATGGCTTCCAGCTGGGACAGGACGTGATCCTCCCTGAAATCGCCATGCAGAAAGTCAACGCCGGCCAGGCTGGGCATTTCCAGGATGTCCATGGCCACCACCCGCCCACTGTTGCCCAGGGCCTTGCGCACGAACTGCGACCAGCCACCCGGGGCCGCGCCCAGGTCAACCACTGTCATGCCCGGCTTCAGCAGGCGGTCGCGCTCGATCAACTCTTCAAGCTTGTAGGCGGCACGCGAGCGCAAGCCTTCCGCCTGCGCCTTCTTCACGTAGGGGTCGGCGAAATGCTCTTTGAGCCAGCGCTGGCTGCTTTTGCTTCGGGTGGCCATGGGCTCGTGGGGGTTTCCAGATGCCGGCGGCATCGGAAAAAAGGAACTCGAGGAAGACCGCATGATACCCTGAAGCCCCTTCCCGCCCCGTACTGCAGCGCATGTCCACAGCCTTGACCTCCAGCCAGTCCCGCTTCCTCCGGGGCCAGGCGCACGACCTCAGGGCCTTGTTGCAGATAGGTGCCAAGGGGCTGACGCCCTCCTTCCTGGTCGAACTTGACGCAGTGCTGGAACAGCACGAGCTGGTCAAGGTGAAGATCAGCGCGGAGGACCGCGAAGCGCGCGACACCATGATCGGCGAAATCGCCGAGAAGTCTGGCTCGGCGCTGGTGCAGCGCATCGGCCATGTGGCCGTGCTGTATCGCCCCAGCAAGGATCATCGCCACATCGTCCTGCCCCGCAAGTAAGGTTCTTTGCGCCGGCCACCGATCCGGCGAGGCCCGACCGACCATGCAGCTGACCCACGAAATTCCCGATTACGCCTATGCCCTGCGCGCCGCCGACGGCCGCAGCGCGACCGTAAACCAGAGGGTAATGGAAGCCAGCTTCATCCTGGCACCGAACGAGCTGATCGAAGCCTGGCAGGTGGGCGACGCCGACGCGCTGGCACCCGCGGATCTGGCGCCGCTGCTTGCGCTTAATCCGGAGCTGGTCCTGCTGGGCACGGGTGACCAGCAGATATTTCCCGCTGCGGCGGTGATGGCCGCCTGCCTGACCCGCGGCATCGGCATTGAAGTCATGACCAATGCGGCGGCCGCACGCACCTTCAACGTGCTGGCGGGGGAAAGCCGTCGAGTGGTAGCGGGATTCCTGCTGGCGCCATGAAACGCGTGATGCCCAGCTTCGCGATGCGCCTGCTGCCATCCTTGGCCGTGCTGCTGGCTAGCGCAGTGCCAGCCGCAGGCAAAGACAACTTCCAGCAATGGGTCGCGCCGCGGTCTGCGGCGGTAACCGAGTACAAGCAATTCCTCGATCGCAGGCAACTGGGTCATGTCGCGCCGATGCGCTACCTGCTGCGCAGCGCGCGAATGTGGCGCGAATGCCACGCCAGTGAATATGCGCTGGCACCCAAAGAGCAGTGGTCCAACATCGTGCCCACCTTGCGTGTGGTGCGCGACCTGCAGGTGGCAGGCCTGATGGATGCCAAGCGGGTGGCGTCGGGCTTTCGTGATCACACGCTCAACGCCTGCGCAGGCGGCAGCCGCCGCAGCCGCCATGTCGCCAACAACGCGCTGGACTTCGAGCTGCCCGCCTCGGCGGACAATGTGGCACGCCTCTGCAAGTACTGGCGCAGCAAGGGCCCGGCGCTGAAGCTGGGCCTGGGCTTCTACACCAGTACGCGTATCCATCTGGATACCTCGGGCTTCAGGACCTGGGGCGCCGACCACACCGGCAAGACGTCGCTCTGCACCACAACCACGTAAAGCCGGTCTTGTGCGGCTGCTTGTAGAGCCAAGCGTGCCTGGCTCTACAAGCGGAGTGTGATCAGCGCCTGGGCAGATAGAGCAGCGGATCCACTGGCTTGCCGTTGTAGCGGATCTCGAAATGCAGCATGTCGCGCGCGGCACCGCTGCGGCCCATTTCCGCGACCTGCTGGCCCGCCTTGACGTTCTGGCCCTCATTCACCAGTCGCTTGCGGTTATGGCCATAAGCCGACAGCCAGGACTCGCTGTGCTTGATGATGATCAGCTCGCCATAACCCACCAAGCCACCGCCCGAATACACCACCACGCCGTCGCCGGCGGCGCGCACAGCCTGGCCGCTGCTGCCACCGATGTCGACGCCCTGTTTGGTGGCGTCACCCGTAGCGAAGCCCCCGATGACCTGGCCATCGGCGGGCCAACGCCAGCTGAAACCACTGCTTACCGGCGCGACGGGCTTGGGTACGGTAACCGGCCTGGTGGCAGTCGGCACCGTGCCGGTGACGGGTTTTGGGCGACCGGTTGCCACCGTCGTCGCCGAACCGGTGGACGTTGCGCCGGCGGCCGAGCGCCCTGTCGCCGGATAGAGCTTGATGCTTTGTCCGGGATAGATGGTGTAGGGCGCGGCGATGCCGTTCCAGGTAGCCAGGTCGCGAAAATCAATATCGTTGCGGAAGGCCAGCCCATACAGCGTATCGCCACGCGCGACGCGCACGCTGGCGCCATATTTCGGTTTGGAAATGATGCCGCGTGACGACGCCGAGGACCCGGCGTTCTCACGCACCACGCTGCTGCTACAAGCGGCCAGCAGAACCACGACACCCGCTGCGCCCAGCATCGCCTGCAACCGTGGCTTGCGTTGATTGCTTGTCGCGGCTGTGTTTTTCATCGTGCTGATTCGCCTATTGTCTGTTCTCGATGTCGGCGGTGCGCCGCTATTGCCGGCCCGGCCGCTTTGTTGCGTCCTTCCGGAGAACGCCCCGCTCAACCCAGCACGCGTTGAACCAGTTCGTGCACCGCAACGCCACCGCCGCCGATCAAAAGACTGAAGTAGATGAGAGTCGCCACATTGGCCAGATGACCCAGCAACATGGCGACACCGTCACGCTGGATCAGGCCTACCGCGTAAAACAGCAGGGCCAGTCCGGGCAAGGTATTGCTGAAAGGAATGAACCCGAATGGCGCCATCAGCAATAACGCAGCCAGAATGAATGCAAGATTATTACCCAGGTCCTGCAGACGCCCTTCGACGAAAATGCGCAGCCGATGCGGCCGGCTGATCTTCTCCAGCCTGCGCACCCAGGCCATGCCCCGCGTCAGGGCCGGACGCAGCCGGTCCGCTGGCAGCGACTTGTGCTTGAGTTTGGCCGGCAACCACAGCGGCCGCCCGATCAGGCGGCTGATTCCCACCAGCAGGATCGCGGCGCCAAATACCGTGCTGACCCCCGGTATGGAAACAGGAATCAGAAATACCAGGGTCAGCAATATCGTCAGCAGCAACAGACCTTCGTCACCAAAGACCTCAAGCAACTCTCCGAGCGTCAACTTGTCCTGCGGCAGGTTGTCGATGATGGACGCCAACTGCTCTCCCAAGGACGCTCCCAAGTGCGAGCGCGCATTGTTGTGGCCAGACGGTACAGTCATTAGCGGCAATACCTCGGAAGACGGGTCACGGCGTCAGTCCAGGGTGCCGGACAGCAGTGGTACAAACACCACCGGTGCCAGCACCTGCTCGTCGACGCCGCCATCGGCGCGCTTGGTCAGCTTGATCAGCGACTGCGAAGCCGCGCCGCCTACTGGCGCAACCAGGTGTGCACCGACGGCAAGCTGGTCGATCAAAGCGCTCACCAGCGCGGGCGCTGCAGCGGTGACAAGAATGGCGTCATAAGGCGCGTGCTCGCTCCAGCCGATGCGACCATCGTCGTGCTTGCTGCGCACGTTCATGCCAAGCTGACGCAAGCGCTTGCGCGCCTGCCGCAGCAGCTCGCCAATGCGCTCTACCGTGTAGACCTCCAGCCCCAGTGCTGCAAGGATCGCCGCCTGGTAACCGGAGCCGGTTCCAATTTCCAGCACCTTCTTCGGCGCCCGCCCCAGCAGGGAGTTATCCAGCAGCAGGGCTTCAGTCATCCGCGCCACCACCCAGGGCTGGGAAATGGTCTGGCTGTGACCGATAGGCAGCGCAGTGTCTTCGTACGCGCGCATGGCCAGCGCTTCATCAACAAACAGATGACGTGGCACCGTGCGCACCGCGTTGAGCACGTTCTCGTCGCGGATGCCGGCCTCGCGCAGGCGCTCGACCAGTCGATCACGGACACGTTGCGAGGTCATGCCCTGCCCCGCCACGGCGGGCTGCAGGCGCAACCGTGAACTCATGCCGAGGCCTCCAGCGAAGCACTCAGGGCACCGACCCAGCTGGCCACTTTTTCCAGCGCCTGATAGCGCGTCAGGTCGACGTGGATCGGGGTGATGGAAATAAAACCGGTCCGCACTGCATGAAAATCCGTGCCGGGGCCGGCGTCCTGCTCCTTGCCGGCGGGGCCGATCCAGTACACCGTGCCGCCGCGCGGATCAGGCTGTGGCAGGCAGGCTTCGGAACGATGCCGGTTGCCGAGCCGGGTGACTTCAAAACCGGCCACTTCATTCCACGGCAGGTCTGGCACGTTCACATTGAGAATGGTGTCGGCCGGCAGCGGGTCCGACTTCAGTCGGGCCACGATTTCAACCGCCGCGCGCGCGGCGGTCGCAAAATTCTTCGCCTTGTGGTCGGCGGTCGCCAGCGACACCGCCACGGCGGGCAGGCCCAGGAAACGGCCTTCCATCGCCGCCGACACCGTGCCTGAATAGATCACGTCATCGCCAAGGTTGGCTGCATTGTTGATTCCGGACACCACGATGTCGGGCTCGACGTCCAGCATGCCGGTCAGCGCAAGATGCACGCAGTCGGTGGGCGTCCCGGCGACGCGCCAGGTGTGCTCATCCAGTTTCTTGATCCGGATCGGCAGGTCCAGGGTCAGCGAATTGCTTGCGCCCGAGCGATCGCGATCCGGCGCCACTATCAACACTTCGTGCCCGGCGGCGCGCAAGCCTTCCGCAAGTATGCGGATGCCGGGGGCGTCAACGCCGTCGTCGTTACTAACAAGTACGCGCATGGGGTTCCTCAATTGCCACCTCATGATACCGCACGTCTTGCGCAGCGCCCCGATGCCGTTACCCTGCAGGCATGTCAAGCCAATCCGATGAGCGCGCTTCCGATGCACACGCCTCCGATGAAGACGACGACGCCGCGCTGTTTCGCCAGGCCATCGGCCCAGTCAAGCCACTGCCTGCGTCCGCACCACCACCAGCACGCCCCCAGCCACGCCCGCGTGCGGGCATGGCGGAGCGTGACGAGCGCGCAGCGCTGAGTGAATTCAGGCAGGGCTTGGGCGATCACTCCATGCTGGCTGCGGGAGACACACAGAGTTTCAGACGCGACTTCGTGCCGCCTCCGGTATTCCAGCGCCTCAAGCGCGGGCGATTCTCGGCGCAGGACGAACTGGATCTGCATGGCGCCACAATGGCGCAGGCCGAATCAATGCTGAGGCAGTTCCTGGCGGAAGCCCATGACCATGAATTCGGCTGCGTGCGCATCATCCATGGCAAGGGCCTGCGCGATGATCGGGGAGCCCCCGTCCTCAAGAACCTGGTGGACCGGATCCTGCGACACCGCGCCGACGTCCTTGCTTTCCATTCCAGCCCCGCCGCCCAAGGTGGCACCGGTGCGGTACTGGTCTTGCTGGCACGCCGGTGAACGCACTGGAACCCGCTACGGGGTGGCTGCCGCCGCGCTGGAAACGCGCTTTCTAGGCGGGTTGATCCATACCACATGGGTGCCGCGCCGTTGGGCGATGGTTTCTACCAGGGCCACATACCTGACATCATTCACGATGGTTTTAGTGGACGGTGCGGGCGTATCGCGATACGCCATTTTCTGCGTACTTGCGCAGCCTGTCAGCAGCAGCGGGAGTACGAACAGCAATGAACTCGCCCAGACCTTCATGACGATTCCTCCGATCAGAACTCAACGAACCGGGGCACTGCCCGGATCTGCATCCATCAGCGGATGCAACTCCGCTTATACGCCCGCATTGGGCGCGATCCAGTAGTGAGCAGCGCTTTCCGACCAACGGCCATTCACTGATGACCCACATCACCCAGCTCATGCAGCACCGCGGTCGCATAGCTGCCCGGCGGCAGTGAGAAACTGAGCACCAGGGTACTGTCGTCCGTCCACTGCCAGCTCAATGCCTCGGCCACCAGCCGGTTCGCACGACGCTCCTGCTTCAGCTCGGCCTGCTCCAGTCCGGTACGCAGTGCAAGCGAGGTCGCGTCGGCCAGCGCTGACGTTTCGATTTCTGCACAGCGGGCCTGGCTGCGCAATTCACCGGCACCCCACAGCGGCGCGCTGGGATGAATGTCGAATGCAGCCAGCCGCTGCGCCAGCGATTCGTTCCACGGCTCGGGACCGAATACGCTGCGACTGCCAGCAAGCACCCAGACCTCGCCCTCCAGGCCTGTATCCCAACTGCCATCCACTACCCGCGTGGACAGCACCCGGTTGAACAGTTCCGAGCGCGCCGCCGACAACAGGATCGAGCGCTGATCGCGGCGCACGCGACGGCCCGC
>JBDSUI010000043.1:0-11355 GCA_039927795.1 Pseudoxanthomonas sp. | reverse complement strand
GTGTGGTCATGGCAGGGCTTGCGCGCGGCCTGGCTGCATGAATCCTCGTTCCGCCTGGAGTGCTATCTGTGTCTGATCCTCACGCCGGTGGCGCTGTGGCTGGGGCAGGGTGGCATTGAGCAGGCGCTGCTGATCGGAAGTTGCCTGCTGGTGCTGTCAGCAGAGCTGCTCAATTCCGCGGTGGAAGCGCTGATCGAGCGCTACGGACCCGAGTTCCACGAGTTGGCCGGGCGTGCCAAGGACATGGGGTCGGCAGCAGTGTTCGTGCTGTCATTGAATGTATTGCTGTGCTGGAGCCTGATCCTGGGCCCACGAATGTTTTCGCTTTGAAGGACTGAGTACTGATGAGTTTCGAATTCCTGGCCGACCCCAACGTCTGGCTCACCCTGGTTACCCTGAGCGCGCTGGAAATCGTGCTGGGCATCGACAACCTGGTCTTCATTTCGATCGCGGTCGGCAAGCTGCCCGAACATCAGCGCGATGTGGCGCGCAAGTTCGGCATTGCGGTGGCCTGCATCACACGCATCGGGCTGCTGCTGACCCTGGCGTTCCTGGCGCGCATGCAGAACGACCTGTTCAACCTGCTGGGGATGGGTTTCTCGATTCGGGACCTGGTGCTGATCCTGGGCGGTCTGTTCCTGCTGGTGAAAGGGCTCATGGAAATCCGTGAGCTGATCACTGGCGGCCACGACGAAGATCCAAACACCACCAGGACCTCGGCCGTTTTCGGCATGGTGATCCTGCAGATCGCCATCATCGACATCGTGTTCTCGCTGGATTCGGTGATTACCGCAGTGGGCATTGCCCAGCACATCCCAGTGATGGTGGCGGCGATCCTGTTGACGGTCGCGGTGATGCTGTTCGCCGCCAATCCGATGGGCCGCTTCATCGATGCAAATCCGACCATCAAGATGCTGGCGCTGGCCTTTATCGTGCTGATCGGGGTGGTCCTGATCCTGGACGGTTTCGAGATCCACGTGCCCAAGCCGTACATCTACTTCGCCATGGCCTTCTCGGTGGCGGTGGAATGGCTGAATCTGCTGATGCGTCGCCGCGGTGCCCAGCACCAGCATCCGATCGTGCCGTAACAGTTGTTTCCCGCGCGCGGCCGGGCACGCCTGGTCGCGCGCGTTGCCCATTGCAGCCAACGGCTTGCGCTGCGCGCGCGGCGGTGCTGCAATGCCTGCCATACCCCTGCAAGGATCCGTGCCATGCGTCTGATTTCGCGTACTTTCCTGATTGCCGTGCTGGTCACCCTGTTGTCGGGTTGCGGCTACAACGCGATCCAGCAGAAGGACGAGGCGGTCAAGGCCGGCTGGTCCGAGGTTCTCAACCAGTACAAGCGCCGCGCTGACCTGATTCCCAACCTGGTCAAGACCGTGCAGGGCTATGCGCAGCAGGAGCGCCAGGTGTTGACTGACGTGACCAATGCGCGCGCGCGGGTCGGCCAGATCAACGTCAATGCCGACGATGCCGAATCACTGAAGAATTTCCAGGCCGCCCAAGGTGAGCTGTCCGGCGCCTTGTCGCGCCTGCTGGTGGTCACCGAGAACTACCCCAATCTGAAATCGGACCAGTCGTTCCGCGATCTCCAGGCACAGCTGGAAGGCACCGAGAACCGCATTACCGTGGCCCGTGGCCGCTATATCGAAACCGTGCAGGGCTACAACACCTATGTGCGCTCGTTTCCGCAGAACCTGACGGCCAAGATGTTTGGCTACAAGGAAAAGCCCAACTTCACGGTCGAGAACGAGGCCCGTATATCCGAAGCACCCGCGGTGGATTTCGGCAACACGCCACCAGCGCCCGCACCCACCAAGTGATCGGGGCGAGTAGCTGACTGACATGCTGCGAGTATTCGCGCTCGCCTTGCTGCTGTTTTGCTGTCTGCCGGCCTGGGGCCAGCAGGACGCGGCAATTCCCGCACTGACCTCGCCGGTGGTGGATGTCACCGGTACGCTCAGCGCGGCGCAGACCCAGCAGCTGGAACAGCAGGCGCTCGCCTTGCAGCAGACCAAGGGCAGCCAGTTGCAGGTGTTGATGGTGGCCAGCACGCAGCCCGAAACCATTGAGCAATACACCCAGCGTGTGTTTGATCAGTGGAAGCTGGGGCGCGAAGGCGTCGACGATGCGGTGATTCTGGTGGTGGCCAAGGACGACCGCCGCGTGCGCATCCAGCCCGGCTATGGCCTGGAAGGCGCAATCCCCGATGCCATCGCCAACCGGGTGATACAGGAATACCTGGCCCCGAAGTTCCGCATGGGTGATTACGGCGGCGGCATCCTTGATGCGACCGCCCAATTGGTCAAGCTTATCGAAGGGGAATCTCTGCCGGCACCGGTCAGTGACAACCGCGGTCGTCAGGGCAACGGCGGTCCAGACTGGATGTTTGCCTTGTTCGCGTCCTTTATCGCCGCCACGTTCGTCCGTGGCCTGTTGGGCAAGGCGCCAAAAGGCTTGCGCAGCCTGTTTACCGGCGCGGCGGCCGGCGGCGCGGCCTGGTTGCTGTCCTCAGTGGTCCCACTTGCGGGCGTGGCCGGTTTCATCGGCTTGATCTACGGCCTGATGTCAGCGTCGCCTGGGCGCTTTGCCCGTCACGGCGGCTGGGGTGGTTTCGGCGGTGGTGGTGGTGGCTGGGGCGGCGGAGGTGGCGGCTTCGGTGGTGGTGGTGGCTGGTCCGGTGGCGGCGGCATGTCCGGCGGTGGCGGTGCTTCGGGGAGCTGGTGATGCGAATTTTCCGCCATCTCTTTGCAGGCTCGGCCCGCACGCTGTTCCCGGAGGGCAGCCTGCGCCGCATTGCCGAGGCCATCGCGGCCGGCGAGTTGCGCCATCGCGGCGAGATCCTGTTCGCGGTGGAATCCGAATTGCCGGTCGCCATGGTCTTGCGCGGGGTGCAGGCGCGCGCCTGTGCCGAGGCGGCCTTTGCACGCCTGCGTGGCTGGGACACCGAAGCCAACAATGGCGTGCTGATCTACCTGCTGCTCGCCGACCACCGCATTGAAATCGTGGCCGATCGCGGCCTCACCGGGCGGGTCAGTGCCGAGCAGTGGCGCGGCGTCTGCCAGCTGATGGAGGAACGCTTGCGGGCCGGCGAGCCGGAGCAGGCGGTGGTGAGTGGTATCCAGGCCGTGTCAGACCTGCTGGCGGCGCACTTCCCGCAGATGGATGGAACCCCGGACCATGATGAGCTGCCGAACCTGCCGCTGATCCTGGACTGAGCCATGTCGCCGCAAAGCAGCGTTGATGCGCCGCGTGTCGAGCGCCCGGCGTCGGGCTGGGGCAGAATGGCCGCCTGACCCACCCTTTGCAGGCCGCATGACCTACCTCCACCAGATTGACCCGATCGCACTGGCGGCCGGTCCCCTCAAGATCCATTGGTACGGCCTGATGTACCTGCTGGCCTTTGCCAGTGCGTGGTGGCTGGGCCGCCGGCGTATCGGCGACGGGCGCCTGCCTGGCACTGACATGAATGCATTTTCGGACCTGCTGTTCTACGGCATGCTGGGCGTGGTGCTGGGCGGCCGTATCGGCTACATCCTGTTCTATTCCTTCGGCGCGTTCGTGGACAACCCGTTGTTGATCTTCAAGGTCTGGGAAGGCGGCATGAGCTTCCACGGTGGCTTGATCGGTGTGATGGTCGCGGCGCTGTGGTGGACGCGCAGGCAGCAATTGAATTTCTTCGACACCATGGATTTCGTGGCCCCGCTGATCCCACTGGGGCTGGGCTTCGGCCGCGTGGGCAACTTCATCGGCTCCGAACTGTGGGGCAAATACACCGACGCCGGCTGGGGGGTGATTTTCCCCAGCACCGATCCCAACCTGCTGGCCTTGCAACTGGACCCGACCCAGCTGCAGGCCGCGTATGCGTCAGGCGCGCTGGATCGCTTCGCCCGGCACCCCTCGCAGCTTTACCAGGCGCTGCTGGAAGGCCTGGCCATGTTCTGCGTCCTGTGGTGGTTCTCCAGCAAGCCACGGCCGCGTTACGCGGTGTCCGGCATGTTTGCGCTGCTGTACGGCTGCTTTCGCTTCCTGGTCGAGTTCGTGCGCGTACCCGACGCACAGATGGGCGACCACGGCTATCTGGCCTTTGGTTGGCTGACCATGGGCCAGGTGCTCAGCGTGCCATTGATCGTGCTGGGCCTGTACTGGCTGTGGCGCTCGCGCCAGTCACCGACCTTGCAGCCGGTCGTCCCTGTCATCACGCCTGCCAGCCGGAAAAACGCATGAAACAGTACCTCGATCTGCTGCGACACGTGCTGGAAAACGGCGCCGAAAAATCAGACCGCACCGGCACCGGGACCCGCAGCGTGTTCGGCTGGCAGATGCGCTTTGATCTGAATGAAGGCTTCCCGCTGGTCACCACCAAGAAACTGCACCTGCGCTCGATCGTGCATGAGCTGCTGTGGTTTCTGAAAGGCGAGACCAACATCGCCTACCTGAAAGAAAACAAGATCGGGATCTGGGACGAATGGGCCGATGCCAACGGCGAACTGGGCCCGGTCTACGGCAAGCAGTGGCGACGCTGGGCTGGTGCTGATGGCGGCGAGATCGACCAGATCAAATGGGTGGTCGAGGAGATCAAGCGCAACCCTGATTCGCGTCGGCTTGTGGTCAGCGCCTGGAACGTTGCCGACCTGGCGCAGATGGCGTTGATGCCATGCCATACGATGTTCCAGTTCTACGTCATCAACGGCAAGCTCAGCTGCCAGCTGTACCAGCGCAGCGGCGACATTTTCCTGGGCGTGCCGTTCAATATCGCCAGCTATGCGCTTCTCACCCACATGGTGGCGCAGGCCTGTGGTCTGGGCGTCGGCGATTTCGTGCATACGCTGGGCGATGCGCACCTGTATTCGAACCATTACGAACAGGCCAGCGAACAGTTGTCGCGCGCGCCGCGCGCCTTGCCTACCCTGCATCTGAATCCGGACGTGGTTGACCTGTTCGCTTTCACTTATGACGACATCCAGATCCGCGGCTACGATCCGGCCGCGGCCATCAAGGCCCCGGTGGCGGTCTGAGCCGATGCTGATTTCACTGGTGGTTGCCATGGATCGCAACCGGGCCATCGGCAAGGGCAATGCGCTGCCGTGGCGCCTGCCGGACGACCTGAAGCGGTTCAAGGCGCTGACCCTGGGCAAGCCGGTGTTGATGGGCCGCAAGACCGCCGAATCGCTGGGTCGCGCGCTGCCGGGTCGCACGAACCTGGTGCTGACGCGCTCTGGTCGTGTTCCGTTTGAGGGAATGCAGGCAGTAGCTTCGGTCAGCGAAGCGATGGAAATCGCGCGAGCGGGTGCTGCCAAGGAGTTCTGTGTGATCGGCGGAGCGGAAATCTATGCCTTGGCACTTCCATTGGCTGACAAGGTATATCTCACCCATGTGGACACTGTAGTCCACGGTGCCGATGCTTTCTTCCCATGCTTCTCTGCAGGCGACTGGCAGGCGGGCGGTCGCGAGACGCACGCGGCAGACGCCAAGCATGCCTGTGCGTTCGAATTCGTGGATTACACACGTCGTTAAAGCGCGGGATGCGCAGCGCCTGCAGTGAACCGGTCCAACGCGGGAATAGCGCAGCGCGCGTTATCCAGCTTATGGGAAGCCTATCTTCATGCGGGCGGTGGCACATCGCGTCCGCGCACCTGCACGACGCGTAGTTGCTCGCTATCCAGCTGCAGCGCAGTGAGCTTGCCGCCCCAGACCGCTCCGGTGTCGATGGAATGCACGCCGTGGCCGATCATCAATCCCAGCGTTGACCAGTGGCCGCAGACGATCTTCAGGTCACGTTGCGCGCGGCCCGGCACTTCATACCAGGGGTAGAGCCCCTGCGCCTGAGTGCCCGGGCCGCCTTTTTCCTCGATGGCCATGCGTCCGCGCGGCGTGCAATAACGCATCCGCGTGAGCACGTTGATGATGGCGCGCGCACGGTCGTAGCCGCCCAGTTGCGGTGACCAGTTGGGCTTGTCGCCATACATGCTGCGAAAGAGCTTGCGATAGGCGGTGCCGTGGAGTTGCTTCTCCACTTCGCGGCCATATTGTTCGGCCAGCGTGGTGGTCCATTTCGGCGCCAGGCCGGCATGGATCATCATCCAGCCCAGGTCGCGATCCACGTGGACCAGTTCCCGCATGCGCAACCAGCCCAGCAATACGTCGCGGTCGTCGGCCAGCACGATGCGTTGCAGGTCCGGGTTGACCTTGCGTTGTTCGTCAGGGCTGCGCTCGCCAATGGCCAGCAGGGAAAGATCATGGTTGCCCAGGACCACCACGCTGCTGGCCCGCAGCGAATGCACCAGGCGCAGGGTTTCCAGTGACTGCCCGCCGCGATTGACCAGATCGCCGCAGAACCACAGCGTATCGGCAGCCGGATCGAATCGCAGTCGCTCCAGCAGGCGCTGGGTGGCGTCGTAGCAGCCTTGCAGATCCCCAATGGCCCAGACGCTCATGTGCCGGCCCTCAGTGCACCGTGCGCGGGATGGACAGCACGAATGCCGCGACCGGCGCGTCGAAACTGGTGCCGTCGTCGGCCAGCATGCCGTAGCTGCCACGCATCGTGCCCTGGGCGGTTTCCAGCACCGTGCCCGAGGTGTATTCAAAGTGATCGCCTGGGCGAAGCCACGGCTGTTCGCCGATCACGCCCTCGCCCCGTACTTCCTGGATCTTGTTGTTGGCATCGGTGATCACCCAATGGCGATCAAGCAGGCGTGCGGATACCGTGCCCCGATTCTGGATGCGGATGGTGTATGAAAAAACGAAGCGCCCTTCCTCGGGTGCGGACTGTTCTTCGAGGAAGCGGCTGGCTACGTCGACGTCGATGGCGTAGGCGGGTGTGCTCATACCCACAGTGTATGCAATGCGGGGTCAAGGTTCGACCGCTGCGGCCACGGGCAAGTTGGCCAGGCGAACAAACGCGGCCACTTCAAGCTGTTCGGCGCGTGCGTCCGGACGCACCCCCGCCGCTTCCATCTGCGCGCTGTCGCAGACCCCCATCAAGGCATTACGCAAGGTCTTGCGGCGCTGGCCGAAGGCCGCACGTACCACTTCGGTGAAGCGTTGCCGATTGATGATGCCAATCGCCTCTGCTGCATGCGGCACCAGACGCACCACCGCCGAATCCACTTTGGGTGGCGGCCGGAACGCCTCCGGCGGTACGTCGAACAGCGGGGTGACTGCGCAATACGCCTGCAGCATGACGCTCAGGCGCCCGTAGACCTTGCTGCCGGGGCCGGCCGCCATGCGGTCGACGACTTCCTTCTGCAGCATGAAATGCATGTCGCGCACCACGGCGGCATGGTCCAGTGCATGGAACAGGATCGGCGAGGACAGGTTGTAGGGCAGGTTGCCGACCAGACGCAGGGTGCCTTCACCGGCCATGCGGGTGAAATCCACCTGCAGCACATCCTTGTGGATGACGGTCAGCTGGCCGACGCCGTGCGCCGCTGCAGACAGCGGAACCACCAGGTCGCGATCAAACTCGATCGCGGTGAGTTCGCCATGCTTGCGCAATAACGGCAGGGTGATGGCGCCCTGGCCGGGGCCGATCTCCACCAGCAGGTCGCCCGGCTGCGGGTTCACTGCCAGCACGATCATGTCGATGATGTTGCGGTCGATCAGGAAGTGCTGGCCCAGCGATTTCTTGGGTGGTGCCTTGAAGTTCATCGGGCCAGTTTACGTTGGGCGGCGATGCGCGCGCAGGTTTCCACCGCAGCCAGCAGGCTGGACGGGTCGGCGCTGCCCTTGCCCGCCAGTTCCAGCGCGGTGCCGTGATCCACGGCCACGCGCGGGTACGGCAAGCCCAGGGTCAGGTTCACCGCGCGCTCGAAACCGCTGTACTTGAGCACCGGAAGTCCCTGGTCGTGATACATGGCCAGCACGGCGTCGAAACCGGTGAGCTTGGCAGGCAGGAACGCGGTGTCGGCGGGCAGGGGACCGATCAGATGCATGCCCTCGGCACGCAGCCGGTCCAGCGCCGGACCGAGCACTTCGATTTCTTCCAGGCCCAGGTGCCCGCCTTCACCCGCATGGGGATTCAGTCCCAGCACGGCGATCACTGGCTGCTCGATGCCGAAGTCCCGGCGCAGCGCGGCGTGGGTGATGCGCAAAGATTGAAGGAGGCCTTCGGTGGTGATCGCGTCGGCCACCGCGCGCAAGGGCAGGTGCGTGGTGGCCAGGGCGACGCGCACGATGTCGTTGGCCAGCATCATCACCACCGGGCAGCCGGCGCGCGTGGCCAGCAGTTCGGTGGTGCCGGTGTAGGCGATGCCGCCCGCGTTGATGGCCGCCTTGTTTACCGGGCCGGTCACCAGGCCGTCGAATTGACCCTGCAGGCAGCCATCGGAAGCCAGTTCCAGCGCATCGATGACCGCGCGCGCATTGCATGGGTCGGGCGTACCGAAGCAATTGCCAACCGCATTGGGTACCGCGCGCAGCCGCAGCTCACCGGCTTGCCGGACGTGTGCGGATTCCTCGATCAGTCTCAGCGGCAGATCAAGCGCGGAAGCCGCCGCCAGCAGGGTGTCGGCATCGCCAAAAGCGACCAGCTCACAGTCACTGCGCGGCTGTTGGGCCAGCCGCACGCACAGTTCCGGGCCTATGCCCGCCGGCTCGCCCGGAACCAGCGCGAGCCGTGGCTTCACGCTCAGCCGCCGTCGGCAGCGGGTGCTTTCTCGCTGCGGACGTTGACGTAGGCTTCGCCTCGCAGTTCCTGCAGGTAGCGGTTGAACTCTTCCTCCAGCTTGCGGCGGCCGATGGTCTCGCGTACCTGGGCGCGCTGGTTGGCGTCGCTGACGTCGTTCTGCCGCTGGCCGATGCGCTGCAGGATGTGCCAGCCCGCTTCGGTGCGGAACGGCTGCGACACCTGGCCATCGCCGGTGCCGGTCACTTCCTTGCCGAAGACCGGGCCAAACGCATTGGCCTCGAACCAGCCCAGGTCACCGCCCTGCGCCTTGCTGTTGGCATCGTCGGAGGATTCCTTGGCCACTTCCACGAAGTCCGCCCCGCCCGCAATACGCGCACGCAAGGTGTCTATCTTGGCTTTGGCGGCCGCCGCGTCCTGGACCGGGGTCACCCGGATCAGGATGTGGCGCGCGTTGTATTCAGTGACAGTACTGGCGGCGGCCTGGCTGGCATCGCGCACCTCAACCAGCTTCAGCAGCTGAAAGCCGCTGGGGCCACGCAAGGGGCCGACGACCTGGCCCGGGCTCAGCGACTTCAGCGTATCGGCAAAGGCGCGCGGAATTTCGTCCACGCTGCGCCAGCCCAGGTCGCCGCCTTCCAGGGCATTGGGGCTGTCGGAATAACGTACGGCTGCGGCCGCGAATTCGATCTCGCCGCTGTCCACCAGGCCTTTGACGCCGGCGATCTTCTTTTCGGCGGTGGCGATCTGCTCGGCCGTGGCGCCTTCCGGCAAGCCGACCAGAATGTGTGCCAGGTGATATTGCACGCCGCTGGACTGGACTGCGATGGCGGCATCTATTTCCGCTTCGCTCACCTGTATGCGGCTCTGCCCGAAACTCTGGCGAAGGCGCTGGATGGTGATCTCGTCGCGGATCGAGTTGCGGAAGTCGGCGAACGCCACCCCTTCACCTGCCAGGCGCTGGCGCAGCGCATCAACGCTGACCCCGTTCTGCTGGGCGACGCTGTTGACGGCGGTATTGAGCTCTTCGTCGCTGACGCGGATGCCAGTTTCGGCGGCGCGCGCGACCTGCAATTTCACCAGTACCAGTCGTTCCAGCACCTGGCGCTCCAGCACCGCCTGTGGTGGCAGCTGCCCAGGCTGGTTGGCGTACTGGGTGGCGACGTTTTTCACGGCACGATCCAGTTCGCTCTGCAGGATCACGTCCTCGTTGACCACCGCAGCGATGCGGTCCAGTGGTTGCAGGGTCTGCGCCCGCACGGGGGCAGCCATCATCATCGCGGCAATCAAGCCGGCCAAAATCAGTCGGGGAGTCATAGTCTTCATGGGGTCGGGTCCGGTCCGGAATTGTTGTCGTCGGGGTCCGGCGCAGTGTTGCTTGGCGGGACGAGATAAAGGTCGTCGCGGTAGTAGCCGAGAATAGCACGGCGCAGGGTGCGCTCTGTATTCTGCCCAGCCGAACCCAGGCCCTTGAGCACGAACTCGAGCTGCAGTGCGTTGTTCATTTCGCCCTCGCGATTGCGCACGTAACGCCGCGCCACGAAGCGGACTGCCAGGCAGCAGCTGTCCCACTGCACCCCGGCGATGGCTTCCAGCGGCTTCTTGTCGAGTATCGAATAGTAATAACGTCCGACCACGCTCCAGGAAGAGGTCACCGGATACAGGAAGGAGAAGTCGGCCTGTTCCAGCAGGTCATTCACCGAGGACGGGTCGCGGCGATAGCGATAGGCCAGGTTGACCACGCCGTCGTTCGGCAGCAGATAGCGCGCACGCAAGCTGGCCAGGTCCTCGCTGCGGTATTTGGGATTCCACTGGTAGGAAGTGCCGATGGTCCAGCGATCGGTGGGCGAATAGTTGGCGTCGGCGACCCAGGCGGACTTGCCGCTTTCCACCGGCACCTCGCCAGGGGCCACTACGCGCGAGTCATCAAAGTAGAAAATCTGGCCGATGCTCGCCGACAGCTTCTCGTGGCCATCGGACTCGCGCAGCAGGCGGCTGGTCACCGCGACGGTCAGCTGGTTGGCATCGGTCTGCCGGTCCGGGCCCGAATATCGGTTGTCGCGGAACAGCTGACCCCAGCTGAAGGTGAAGGGCCGGGTATCGAACAGCGGAATATTGTCCTGTGCGCGGTAGGGCGCATTGAGATAGAACAACCGCGGCTCCAGCGTATGCAGGAAGCCGTGGCCCTTGATTTCGGTATGGCGGTCGAAGAACAGGCCGGCATCCAGCGAGGCGATCGGCAGGCTACGCGTGGGGTTGTCGTCGGGAAAGCGGTTCAGCGGATCCGAAGCAAAGCCTTGGTCCAGGCGATAGGCCGTATAGCGCCACGCCAGGGTGGGTGTGATGTACCAGGACGCACCCTGCAGCGGCATGGAGATATAAGGCTTGAGGTCCAGCCGGCTGCCCGCTGGGACTTCGATGGCCGCCAGGCCGGGCACGGACACGCGGTCATGCTGGAAACGCACGACTTCGGACTGCAGGCCTGCACGGAACCACTTGCCAACGGGCTGTTCCCAGTTGAGATACAGGCGTGGCAGGCGGTTGTACGGAAGACTGCTTTCATTGAGGAAGGGATCGGCCAGCTGCCAGTTGTCCGCCATGATGCCCGCGTTCCAGTAGCGGCCCTGGCCGAACAATCCCACGGTGCTGGTAATCGAGCTGGACGACGCGCCGTAGAGCGAATTGCTGAAATCCTCGATGTAGCGCGTATCACTGATCCAGGCCAGGTT
>JBDSUI010000042.1:0-13230 GCA_039927795.1 Pseudoxanthomonas sp. | reverse complement strand
CGGATTGATGCGCCCTGGTTCGGCGGCGAAGCGGATGGGGATGCCTAGATGCTTGCCGCCGTCGGGATCGGTCCAGACCATCTCGCGGGCCTTGGTGTGGGGATCATTGAAGGCTTCGGTCAGGGTCCTCACCGGCGCCCAGCATACGTCCAGCGGGCGCAGGAACAGGCTCCACTCGACCAGCGTGCGGCCAGCAAAGGTGTCGGCCAGGAACTGCTTGACTGGATCTTGCCCGGGGCCGGGCGGCAGGTGGCATAGCGGCACCAGATCCGGACGGCCCAGGGCCTCGAGCAGGTTGTGGGCGAACTTGTGTTCGGCACCACCCAGCGCCAGCCAGCGGCCGTCACTGCAGCGGTACAGCTTGTACAGGGCGTTGCCACCCCAACTGCGCTCCTGGTTCACCACCGGGTCGCGGTCGCGGGCAAACGGCGGGCCCAGCACATTGGGCAACCAGGCCATCAACGCGTCCTGCATGGACAGGTCGATGTAATCGCCGGCGCCGGTACGCTCACGGCGGAACAGGGCCATCAGGATGGCGTTGAGCGCCATCAGCGACCCGGCCATGTCGGCCACCGGCAGGTGGGGCATGGCGGGGGCGCCGTCGGCACCCAGGTTCAGGCTGACCACGCCGCTGTCGGCCTGCATGGCCAGGTCGTGGGCCGGCTTTCCAGCCTTGGGCCCCGTCTGGCCGAAGGCACTGATCGAGCAATAGACCAAGCGCGGATTGAGCGCGCGGCAATGCGCGTAGTCGATACCCAGGCGAGTGGCGACGCCGGGGCGGAAGGCCTCGACCACCACGTCGGCCCAGGCCACGAGTTTGTCAAAGGCAAGGCGGCCGGCCTCGCTCTTCAGATCCAGCACGATGCAGCGCTTGCCACGATGGGTATTGCGGAACCAGGTCGAAGCACCGGCCTGCTTCAGCCCGACCTCACGCACCGGCTCGCCACTCGGCGGCTCGACCTTGATCACGTCGGCGCCATGGTCGGCCATCATCATGGTCAGGTGTGGACCTGGCAGGAACAGCGACAGGTCGAGCACACGCACGCCTTCAAGTTTCATCTTTGACTCCGGAACAGGAACGGCTGGTTTAGCCAGCACCCAGCAGGCGGGTGCAGTCTTCGGCGCTGTAACCAAGCTCGGTCAACAACTCGCGCGCGTCGGCATTGAGTGGCGGGCAGGCCTGGCCGGACAGGCGTTGACCGTCCAGCTTGATCGGGTTGCGCAGCATGCGCTGCCCGCCTTGCGGATGGGCCACCGTCTGCAGCATGTCAATCCGCTGCACATACGGGTTGTCCAGCGCCTGGGCCACGTCGAGCACCGGTGCAATCGGAATGCGGCCGGCGAAGCGCTCTACCCAGTAAGCGTTGCCATGCGCGGCCAGCGCAGCGTCGATCAATGGCGTAAGCGCCTCGCGATTGTCACGACGTGCGGGGAAATCCACGAAGCGTGGATCGCTGCCCAGGCCCGGCTGGTCAATGCCTTCGATAAAGGTCTGCCAGAATTTTTCCAGCATGCACATCACCATGACCCAGCCATCGGCGGTCCGGTAAACCTGGCAAGGCACCGTGGAAGGATGCGCCGAACGCGGCAGCCGCGTGGTTTCATGCTGCTGGTTGAGGTACCAGCTGGCCGGATAGCTGAGCTGGTGCAGGGCCACGTCGAACAGGCTGACATCCACATCGCGTCCCAGCCCGGTGCGCATGGCACCGATCACGGCGGCCAGTAACCCCAGCGACATGGTGGTGCCGGTCATGAAATCGACCATCGACAGGCCGAAGCGCGCCGGTGGTCCGTCCGGTTCACCGGTCAGGGCCATGAAACCGGCTTCGGCCTGCATCAGGTAGTCATAACCCGGCCACGCCGCACGCTCGTTGTCGCGGCCGTAGGCCGACAGGTGGGCACAGACGATCTTCGGGTTGAGCTTGCCCAGACTGGCGTAGTCCAGGCCCAGCTTGACCGGCTGGTCGCCACGCAGGTTGTTGAGTACCGCATCGGCGGTGCCCACCAGACGCTCGAATACCTCGCGCCCTTCGGCGGCCTTCAGGTCCAGCCGCAACGAACGCTTGTTGAGGTTGAAGGTCTGAAAGAACAGGCTGTCGCCTTCGCCGAGGAAGTACGGGCCGGTGCCGCGCGAGACATCACCGCCCGGTGGCGACTCGATCTTGATCACTTCTGCGCCCAGATCGGCCAGGTGCATGGAGCCGTATGGGCCCGCGCCATACTGTTCGACGGCGAGGATGCGCAGACCCTGCAGGGGCAGTGTATTCATGGATAGCCGGTGTCCTGTGGAAAAACAGCGTTGCTCAGATCGGGTTACGCGCCACCAGCTGCTTGGCGATGATGATGCGCTGCATCTCGTTGGTACCTTCGCCGATGCACATCAGCATAGCGTCGCGGTAGAAGCGCTCGATTTCGTACTCGGTCGAATAGCTGTAGCCGCCAAAGATGCGCATGCCTTCCTGCGCGCAGTACGCGCCGGTTTCGGTAGCGAAATACTTGGCCATGCCGGCTTCCATGTCGCAACGCTCGCCACTGTCGTAGGCGCGTGCGGCGCTTTCGATCAACAGCTTGGAGGCTTCGACCCGCGATGCCATTTCGCCCAGCTTCAACTGGATCGCCTGGTGTTCGCAGATTGGTTTGCCGAACGTCTTGCGCTCCTGGGCATAGCGCACCGACAGGCGTAGCGCGCCCTCGGCGATACCGGCACCACGTGCGGCGATGTTGATGCGCCCCAGTTCCAGACCACCCACGGTCTGCTGGAAACCACGACCTTCCTCACCACCCAGCAGGCACTCGACCGGCACCTTGTAGTCCTGGAACACCAGCTCGCAGGTATCGATGGCGCGGTAGCCGCTTTTCTTCATCTTGTTGGCAACGATGAAGCCTTCACCCTTTTCGGCAATCAGCATGCTCATGCCTTTATGCCGCGGCTGCGACTCGGGGTCGGTCTTGACCAGCAGCAGGATCATGTTGCCGTGCAGGGAATTGGTGATCCAGGTCTTGGCGCCGTTGACCACATAGTGGTCACCTTCGCGCTTGGCGACGGTACGGATCGCCTGCAGGTCGGTGCCGGCGTTGGGCTCGGTCAGGCCCAGGCCGCCACGCAGTTCGCCGGTGGCCATGCGCGGCAGGTACTTGAGCTTCTGTTCTTCGGTGCCGCAGCGCTCGATGGCCGAGGCCATGATCAGGTGCGAGTTGAAAATGCCGGTCGGGGCCATCCACACCGAGGCGATGCGGGTCACGATCTTGGCGTAGAGTCCGGCCGGCAGGCCCAACCCGCCGTACTCCTGCGAGATGGTGGCGCCAAACAGGCCCAGATCCTTCATCTCCTCGACCAGCTGATGCGGGTACTTGTCTTCCTGGTCGTATTCCATGGCGATGGGCGCGACCGATTTCTCGACCCAGGCATCAATGGTGTCGAGCAGGGTGCGTACGTCTTCGTCGTTCCATACTGCTTGTGGGTTCGTGCTCATGTTCATGTGCTCAGTAGTTGACTTTGTCTTCGACCGAATGGCCCTGGCGCGCGATCAACATGGTGCGGTTGAAGGTGCAGACCAGCTTGCCATCCTGGTTGAAGCCATCGCTCTTGCAGGTGACGATGCCGGCGCCCGGGCGTGACTTGGACTCGCGCTTTTCCAGCACTTCGGATTCGGCATATAAGGTGTCGCCGACGAACAGCGGGAAGGTCATCTTGATGCCCGACCAGCCCAGGTTTGCCACGGCCTTCTGGCTGACGTCGGTGACGCTCATGCCCACGATCAGGGCCACGGTGAACGGCGAGCAGACAATGATCTTGCCGAATTCCGAGGCCTTGGCGTATTCCTTGTCGAAGTGCATCGGATGGGTGTTCATGGTCAGCAGGGTGAACCAGGTGTTGTCGGTCTCGGTGATGGTGCGGCCGGGACGGTGCTCGTAGATGTCGCCTACGTTGAACTCTTCGTAGTAGCGGCCAAAGGTTTCGCGGAAGCGATGTTCGGAGATCTGCTTGACGTTCTGAACCATGGGGTAGTCCTTTGTGGTTGGAGGCTGGCGCAGCGCTGGCTGCACCAAGGTGGTGGGAGGAACAACAATCAGTCGTTGCGGACGCCGTGCGTACCGAGGGCGATGGCACGTTCGGCGGCAATTTCAATGGGGCGGTCTACCAGCTTGCCGTCAAGCTGGATTGCAGCGCCGCCACTTTCGGCCAGTGCCGCGACCACACGCTGGGCGCGTTCGTACTCGGCTGCAGTGGGCAGGAAGCGTGACTGGATGGCCGCCACCTGGGCCGGGTGGATGGCCGCCTTGGCGGTGCAGCCCAGATCGATCACGCGGTCGGTTTCAGCTACCAGCCCGGCCTCGTCCTTGAAGTCCAGGAACGGCACATCAAGACAGCCGACCCCGGCCTCGGCAGCAATCGTGGCCAGTTGCATGCGCGGATACAGAAAGCTTTCCCAGCTGGCACGGCCGCGCAGGGCCACAATGTAGTCGAAGCCGCCGAACATCAGCGCCTGCAGGCGCGGAATTGCGGCCGCCAGCGCGCGCGCATCCAGCAAACCACGCGGGGTCTCGATCTGGGCGATGAAGGCGGTATCGATTCGTGCCAGCGCCTCGTTGGCCTGCTGCAGTTCTTCCACGGTTTCGACTTTCGGCAGCATCACGAAGGCCGGATGCAGGCCTGATTCGGCCAGCGCCTTCAGGTCGGCCTGGCCCAGCGCGGTGCTGAGCGGGTTGATGCGCATGCCAACTTCGCTGGCCGTCGCCGGCACGTTGCCCAGGAACTCGAACAGCGACGCGCGGGCACTTTCCTTGTCACCCGGGGCGACAGCGTCTTCCAGATCAATGCAGACCTGGTCGGCACCGGTGGCAATGGCTTTGGCGTAGCGCTCCGGGCGCGATCCGGGCACGAACAGCAGGCAGCGGCGCGGGTTGCTCATGGCTTGGCCACCTGGCCGGCGAAGTGCTCGGCAATGGCGCGGCGGGTGGCGTACCACACGTCGGGCTTGCCACTGACATAGCGCAGGAATTTCTCGAACGCGCCGATCCGTCCTGGCCGGCCAATGATGCGCAGGTGCAGGCCCAGCGACATTACCTTGGGCTGGCTTGCGCCTTCTTCGTACAAGGTGTCGAAACTGTCGATCGCGTAGTCCAGCCAGTCCCTGGGCAGGTACGACGGCGCCAGCCACATCTTCATGTCATTGGTGTCCAGCTGGTACGGCACCACCACCATGGGAGTGTCGGAACCTTCGACCTGACCCCAGAACGGCGCGTCGGCCGAGTAATCGTCCATGTGGTACAGGAAACCTTCTTCCTGCAGCAGGCGACGAGTCACAGCCGTGTGCAGATAACGCGACAGCCAACCGACCGGACGCACGCCGGTAGTCTGTTCGATGCTGTCGGCGGCTTTGCGTATGAACTCGCGCTCCTGCTCTTCATTGAAGCGGAACTGGTGGATCCAGCGATGGCCGTGCGAACAGGTTTCGTGGCGGCTGCCACGCAGGTAGGCGGCGATTTCCGGCGCGCGTTCCAGCGATACGGCAGCGGCGGTATAGGTACTGGTGACCTGGTACTTGTCCAGTAACGCCGCCACCCGGTCATGGCCCTCGACGATGCCATAGCGGTAGTTGGACTCGTTGCCGTAGTTGCGGATCGGCTTGCTGAGGCTGACCGCCAGCTCATCCACCGGCTCGGTGATCTTGTCGCCCTGGCCGACGTTGTATTCGGAGCCTTCCTCGACATTGACGACGATCGACAGCGCCAGACGCGCCGCATTGGGCCAGGCATAGACGGATTTGGACATGTTGGATTCTCTTCAGTCGTATGTGGGTCGAACGTGGCTCAGTGGTTTTCTTCGCCGCCGGAAACATTGATCGCTTCGCCGGTCATGTACTGGGCATCGTCCGAGCACAGGAAAGCACAGGCGCTGGCGGTATCGGAGGCCAGGCCGGGACGGCCCAACGGAATGCGCTTGCGCATTGCCGCCAGGTATTCGTCAACACTGACGCCCTGGGCCTTGGCGAAATACTCGTTCTGCCAGGCGCCCAGTCCGGTGGTGACATGGTTGGGACAGACCGCATTGACGCGGATCGCATGCTGGCCGAGCTCCAGTGCCGAGACCCGGGTCAGTCCGACCAGGCCGTGCTTGGACGAGCAATAGGCCGCCGCAAACGGGAACGCCGACTTGGCCGCCTGCGAGGCGATATTGATGATCTGGCCGCCACGGCCCTGCGCGATCATGGCGCGGGCCGCGTGCTTGGTGCACAGGAACGAGCCGCGCAGGTTGACCCCCAGCACCGCGTCCCATTCGGAGGCCTCGATGTCGACCAAGGACTTCATCAGGTAGCCGATGCCGGCGTTGTTGACCAGAATGTCGAAACTGCCGAAATGCTGCACGGTCCGGGCGATCGTGGCCTCGACCTGGGATTCCTCAAGCACATCCATCGCCAGGGCGATGCATTCGCCACCGTCGGCGCCAAGTTCGGCGGCGATCAGCGCCAGTTCCTCGTCACTGCCCACTGAACCAGCCGGCATTTCGGGGCCACGGCTCTTGCCGATGTCGGTCAATACCACCTTGCAGCCTTCGGCCAGCAGTCGGCGGGCAATACCTTCGCCCAGGCCACCACGGCGACCGGCGCCGGTGATCAGGGCGACCTTGCCTTTCAGTTCGGGGTATCGGGACATGGCAGATTTTCCGTAAGTCGGGGGCGGGGAAGGCAACCGGTTGAAAAAAGGGTTGCGGAACCGGCGTCAGATCGATTGGGTCACTTTCAAGTGAGTCAGTTTCAAGTGAGTCAGATGGATTTGGTCAGGATGAACAGCGGGTTGTCAGCGAACTGCTGGAACTGGGCTGCGCCGCTCTGCGCCTCAGGGCTGGACAGGTCGGCGCCGAAGGCAGCCATGTCGGGGACCCGGATAATCTCCACATACTGGTACGGTGACTTGCCTTCGCCGATCAGCAAGCCGGCGCTGCGCAGCACCTCGAAGCGGTCGACCGAGGCCAGGCCGTTGACCACCGGCAGGTCCTGTTCGCGCGCCCAGCGCTCATAGTCTTCCTGGCTGGCTTCGGGCTTGAGATTGAAAAGCACGATCACGGTATTCATGACTTTCTCCAAGGGGATCAACTGTGGCACACTTTGTCCGGACAAATTGTAGGCATGGCATTCGTTGCCGGTCAACGCCGCTTCGCGTTTATGCTCGCGGAATTTCCCACTCCATGATCCAAATTGCTGAGGTACACCAATGAAGCGCTACTACCCGTGGCTGATGGCGGTAATGGGGATGCTGATCCTGCTGACCTCCAATGGACTGATCGTGACCGGCCTGACCGCGTTCGACGAGTCGCTGCTGAAAGAATTTGGCTGGACCCGCAGTGAATTGAAGATGCGCGACCTGATCACCCTGGTGCTGGCGGGCTGGCTGGGGCCGTTCATCGGCGCAATCATCGACAAGGCCGGCCCGCGACGCCTGATCCTGTCCGGCATCGCGCTGCTGGGCGCCATGTACTTCGCCTACGCCTTTGTGCAGTCGTTGACCCACCTGTACCTGATCCACGTCGGTATGGGCGTGGTGCTGGTCGCCGCCGGCCTCAACGTTGCGGTGATCTATGTCTCGCAATGGTTCAGCGTGCAGCGTGGCACCGCTATCGGCATTGCCCTGGTTGGCACCAGCCTGGGTGGAATGATCTTCCCGCCGCTGGCCGTGCAGCTGCTCAAGACCATGGACTGGCGGACCGCCTTCATGTGGGAAATGGCCATTCCGGCCACGTTCCTGGTGATCGCCTACTTCCTGGTACGCAGCCCGAGCCAGGTCAACATCAAGCCCTGGGGTGCGGACAAAGTGGCCGCCAAGGCGGTTGCCGATGCGGCTGCAAACATCGTCACGCTACCTGATCTGACCTATAAGCAGGCACTGCGCACGCGTACATTCTGGTCCCTGGCGACCGTCGCGATGGCCAGCTTCTTTTCGATCATGGCGGTGTCACAGAACCTGTTCCTGCACATGCGCGACCTGCAATTCACGCCGGTACAGGCCGGCTCTGCGCTGAGCCTGATGTTCGGCTTGGCGATGGTCGGCAAGTTCCTGTTCGGCATGTTGGCCGACGTCCTGTCGCCCAAGGCCGTGTTCATGGTCAACCTGGTGATCATGGCCAGCGGCGCGGCCGTGCTGGCAACCATGCGCCCGGACCTGATCTGGTACTCGCTGATGCTGTTTGGCCTGGGCTGGGGCGGCCTGTACACCATGATCCAGCTGCTGGCAGTCAATGCCTTCGGCCTGTCGTCAGCCGGCAAGATTCTTGGCACCGTGACCCTGCTCGATGCCACCACCGCAGGGCTGGGTATCTGGCTGGCCGCCAAGATCTTCGACATCACCGGCAGCTACAAGCCGGCCTTCCAGCTGGTATTCGTGCTGCTCTGCGTGGCTTTGGTGATGTCCACGCTGGTGAGAGACGAGCGCGCCCGCCTCGCCCGGCCCGCCCACTGACCGCCTGATCCAGGAAGCACTCCAATGCCCATGATGGAAACCTCCGACCTTACCGCGCGTCAGTACTGGGCGCAGGTCAAAGCCAACCGCAACCGGGCCAAATTCGGTTTTGGCCAGCGCCCGGCAATCGTCAACATCGACGTGCAGCGCGCCTACACCGACCTGGACGCGTTCAAGACCGCGTATGCCACCGATCCGCGCCAGATCGAGCACATCAATACCTTGTCGGCGTTGTGCCGCGAACGTGGGCTGCCGGTGATCTGGACCTACGTGGCCTACCTGGAGTCGGGCGAAGATGCCGGCACCTGGGGCACGCGCACCAACACACCGGACTCGCTGCAGAACATCAAGCATGGCTCCGAGCGCGCCCAGTTCGATCCGCGCGCCCAGATCGAGCCCGGTGACATCGTCATGCACAAGCGCATGGCCAGCCCGTTCTTTGAAACCAACCTGTGGTCACTGCTGACCTTCCACCGCATCGACACGCTGATCATCACGGGCGGCTCCACTTCCGGCTGCGTGCGCGCCTGCGCAATCGACAGCCTGTCTCGCGGCTATCGCACGATCGTGGTCGAAGAGTGCGTGGCCGACAAGCACGAGATCCCGCACTTCGCCAACCTTGCCGACATCATGCTCAAGTACGCCGACGTGGAACCGCTGGCGGAGGTGGAAGAACAGCTGCGCAAGGTGTCGCCATGAGCCTCACGCCGGCCCCGGCGCAAAAGGCCGATCCGGGCCTGTACGACTACTGGCCTTACGATTCGCGGCCCCGGATCAGCTGGCCCGGCGGCGCCAAGGTCGCCTTGTGGATCGCGCCGAACATCGAGTTCTACGAATATGCGCCGCCGCTAAACCCGCAGCGCAAACCGTGGCCGCGCCCGCTACCCGATGTGCTGGGCTACGCCACCCGTGACTACGGCAACCGCGTTGGTCACCAGCGCATGATGCGGGTGATGGACCAGTACGGCCTGCGCGGCTCGGTGTCGCTGTCGGCCGCCACGCTTATCCATCATCCCGAAGTGATTGAACTGGCCGCCGCGCGCGATTGGGAATTCTTCAGCCACGGCATCTACAACACCCGCTACACCTACGGCCTGGACGAGGCGCAGGAGCGGGAGATGATCGAGGAGTCGATGGACCTGATCAAGCAGCACACCGGACAGGACTGCCACGGTTACCTGGCACCGGCGCTGTCGCATTCGGCCTCTACCATCGACCTGTTTGCCGAAGCCGGCGGTCAGTACACCTGCGACCTGTTCCACGAAGACCAGCCGACCCCGGTGCACACCCGCTCGGGCAAGAAATTCGTGTCGGTGCCGTACTCGCTGGAACTCAACGACACCATCACCTACGTGGTCAACAAGATCGAACCGCGCCGCTACGGGCAGATGATCAAGGATGCCTTCGACCGCCTCTACGCCGAGGGTGAGCACAGCGGCACGGTGATGTGCGTGCCGCTGCACGCCTACCAGGTCAGCCATCCGCACCGGCTGCGCGCCTTCGAAGAAGCCATGGAGTACATCTGCAGCCACGACGGCGTGTGGAAAGCCACCGGTCGCGAGATCGCCGACCATTACCTGCAGCACCACTACGACGAGGCCCTGGCCTCGATGGCGGCCGTGGCCGCGGAGGACGCGGCATGACCCTGGACCGCGTCTTTCTGCAGTATCCCAAGCGTCGCCACGGCATGGACCAGGACCGCTATGCATGGTCGATGCTGGCCGACCGCGCGCCCGTGCAATGGCCAGGCGGCAAGCCGCTGGCCGTGTGGATCAACCTGTCGCTGGAGCACTTCCCGCTCAACCCGAAGGGCGAAGGCTTCAAGCCGCATGGCAGCATGGTCATGCCGTATCCGGACCTGCGCCATTACACCCTGCGCGACTACGGCAACCGGGTTGGCGTGTTCCGCGTGCTGGATGCCTTGCGCGAACACGCGCTGCAGGCCAGCCTGGCCGTGAATGGCGAACTGGCCGAACGCTACCCGCCGCTGCTGCGACGCCTGGCGGCCACCGGCTTCGAATTCATCGGTCACGGCTGGAACATGGACAGCGTGCACCATGGCGGACTGGATGCGGCGCAGGAATGCAGCTACATCGAGCGCAGCCTCAATGCCCTGGCGACGTATGCCGGCAGCCCGATCCGCGGCTGGCTGTCGCCGGCGCGATCGCAGTCCCAGCGCACACCTGAACTGCTGAAGGCCGCAGGCATGGACTGGTGCGCGGACTGGGTCAATGACGAGTTGCCCTACGCCTTCCATACCGCTGCCGGTGACCTCGCCACGATGCCGCTGTCGCTGGAGCTGGAAGACCGCTTCATCGTTGGCGAGAATCTGCATGCCGAAAGCGAATACGCCGACCAGATCATCGATGCCTGCGACTTCCTGCTGGAAGAAGCCCGACGCACCGGCCATGGCCGCCTGCTCTCGCTCAGCGTCCATCCGTGGGTGATGGGGCAGCCGCATCGCATCAAGCATCTGCAGCGTGCGTTCGCCCACCTGGCTGCGCATGCCGACGCAATCTGGAACGCCGCGCCCTCGGAGATTCTGGCGGCGGCAGCACCGGCCAGTGAGCCACCACAGGGCCGCGGCCAGGCCGCCCCCGACCCTACCCTGCCCGCCCAGGAAGCCTGAACCGCCATGCCTCTTAACGAAACAGATTCGCCCGCCATGGACTCTGCAGCACTGGAGTCGCCCGCCGTGGACGCACCTGAGCCGCGCGAATCGATGGAGTTCGACATCGTCGTGGTCGGCGCCGGTCCGGCTGGCCTGGCCACCGCCATCCGCCTGCGCCAGCTGGCCGCCGAACACGGCCGCGAGGCCAGCGTCTGTGTACTGGAAAAAGGCTCCGAGCCCGGCGCCCATGTGCTCTCGGGCGCGATCATCGATCCACGGGCGCTGAGCGAGCTGTTTCCCGATTGGGCCGAACGCGGCGCGCCGCTGAAGCAGGCGGTCACCCGTGACGAGTTCCTGTTCCTGGACGCCAGCGGCGCGCGCGCCACGCCGGAATGGCTGTTGCCCGATTGTTTCAACAACCACGGCAATTACATTGTCAGCCTGGGCGAGGTCACACGCTGGCTGGCGCAGCAGGCCGAGGCTCTGGGCGTGGAAATCTTCCCCGGCTTCGCGGCCACCGAGGTGCTGTACGACCCGGCAGGCGCGGTCATGGGCGTGGCCACCGGCGACATGGGCATCGGCAAGGACGGGGTACGCGGCGACCAGTACCAGCGCGGCATGGAACTGCACGCCAAATACACCGTGTTTGCCGAAGGCTCGCGTGGCCAGCTGGGCCGTGAACTGATTGCCAAATTCAGCCTGGACGCCGGCTGCAACCCGCAAAGCTACGGCCTGGGCCTGAAGGAGTTGTGGCAGATTGATCCAGCCCGCCACCAGCCGGGCCTGGTGGTGCATACCTCCGGCTGGCCACTGGAGAGCGACACCTACGGTGGCTCGTTCCTGTACCACGCCGAGGACAACAAGGTTGCGGTCGGTTTCGTGGTCGGGCTGGACTACGCCAATCCGTGGCTTAGCCCATTCGAAGAGTTCCAGCGCTTCAAGACCCATCCGGCGATCCGCAAACACCTGGAAGGCGGCAAGCGCATCGCCTACGGCGCGCGCTCGATCACCGCCGGCGGCCTGTTGGCGCTGCCTAAAACGGTATTCCCCGGCGGTGCCATGGTGGGTTGCGAAGCCGGCTATCTCAATGCCAGCCGCATCAAGGGCAGCCATGCCGCGATCAAGACCGGCATGCTGGCCGCCGAGGCCGCGTTCGACGCGCTGGGCGAAGGCCGCCAGCGGGATGAACTGAGCGCGTATCCGCTGGCATTTGACCGCAGTTGGCTGCATGACGAACTGAAACAGGCCAAGAATTTCAAGCAGTGGTTCAAGAAGGGACGCCTGCTGGCGACCCTGATGACCGGCATCGAACAATGGCTGCTGCCCAAGCTGGGCATCCGCAACCCGCCGTGGACGCTGCGCCACAACACGCCCGACCACACGTGCCTGCAGCCGGCCGCGCAACAGCCGCGCATTGACTATCCACGGCCCGATGGCGTGCTCACCTTCGACCGGCTGAGTTCGGTGTTCCTGTCTTCCACCAACCACGAGGAAGACCAGCCGGCCCACCTGACCCTGAAGGACGCTTCCATTCCGGTGGCGGTCAACCTGGCCACCTATGCCGGCCCGGAGGCACGTTACTGCCCGGCCGGGGTGTACGAATTTGTCGGCGAAGGCGCCGATACCCGCCTGCAGATCAACGCCCAGAACTGCGTGCACTGCAAGACTTGCGACATCAAGGATCCTACCCAGAACATCGTCTGGGTCGCCCCGCAGGGCGGCGGTGGTCCCAACTACCCGTCGATGTAAGGCTCGCCACGGCGCATGAGTGTTCATGCGCCTGGCACCGGGCGCGTCTTGCCGTTGCGAGTGATGCCGCGCAGCCTCAACAGCGCCCGGAGTAGTTCCCTCCGCTGCACACCGCAATGGCCCGCAGCCGACGCGGCATCCCACAGCAGATCCGACGGCGAGTCCGGAAAAAATAGAGCTACAGGCTCTCCATCAGAAGTGATGGACCGCGCGCAGCGGAACCGCGGTCTTTTGTTCTGCTCGGTCACTCGCCGAGGAAACTTCCACGTGCAGCATTCCCTGCACGGTGCTGATACGAAAATGCCGCTGCAAGGCAGCGGCATTCAATAGCGATCACAGCAGGCGGAAACTCAGGCCGCCGGGAACCACCACGGCGAGGCGACGCCGGTGTTGATGAGCAGTGCACGGGCGCG
>JBDSUI010000041.1:0-6030 GCA_039927795.1 Pseudoxanthomonas sp. | reverse complement strand
GCCATTGCCTCGGCGCGTTTTGACGTGATCATCTGCAATATCGCCAATCCCGACATGGTCGGGCACAGTGGGGACCTGCAGGCTGCGATCCTGGCGGCGCAGGCGGTGGATGTGGCGATCGGTGAAGTGGATGCGGCGGTACGCGCCCAACACGGCGCGCTGCTGATCACCGCCGACCACGGCAACCTGGAAATGATGCGCGACCCCGACACCGGGCAGCCGCATACCGCGCACACGATCGGGCCGGTGCCGCTGGTGTACGTGGGCGAAGCCTTTGACCGGCTCAAAGAGAACGGTGCGGTAAGCCTGCGCGCCGGCGGCGCCCTGCGCGATGTCGCCCCGACCCTGCTCAATGTGCTGGGCATGCCGAAACCGGCCGAAATGACCGGTCGCAGCCTGTTCCACAGCGTCGGATGAAGCATTGGGGCGCGTCAGTCTGTTTTGCCCTGCTGCTTGGCTTGGTCGCGATCGCGCCGGCCCAGGCGCAGAGCCAGCGCGAAGCGGAAAAAAAACTGCAGAAGCTGCGGGTCGAACTGAAAACCATCGCCCAGGAACGCCGCAAGCTGGATGACGCACGCGGGGAAGCCGCACGCAAGCTACGAAGCGCCGATGAGCAGGTCGGCAAGTCCAGCCGCTCGCTCAGCGAAACCGAAGCCGCGCTGCAGCGCGAGCAAGCCGAGCTGGCCAAACTGCAGCAACGGCGTGACGACATGAACACTCGCCTGGTCAGCCAGCGTGCGCAGCTGACCGCATTGGTGCGTGCCTCCTACCAGTTGGGCGGCGACGCGCCGTTGAAGGTGCTGCTGTCGCAGGACCGCGTGGCCGACGCCAATCGTGCCCTGGCCTATCATCGATACGTGCAGGGCGACCGCAGCCGCCGGATCGCTGCGCTCAGTGCCGAACTGAAAGCACTGGATGCGGTGGAACGCGACATTGCCGCGCGCCGCGTGCAACTCGATGACACCCGCAACCAGCAGCGTGCGCGCGTCGAGGCACTCGCCAGGGACCGCAAGGCCAACGCCGCACTGACCGCAGACCTCGAGCAGCGCTACCAGGACCGCACTTCGCGGGAGCAGGCGCTGGGTCAGGATGCGCGTTCGCTGGAACGCCTGCTGGCCAACCTGCGAGTGGCTGCGCAGCGCGCCGAAGCCGAACGCAAGGCGCAGGCCAAGCGCGTGGCCGCGGAGCAAGCGGCGGCCAGGAAAGCAGCCAACGCCGCCCGTGCCAGTGGGGACAAGCCGGTCGCGCCGCCCCGCGCGCCCACCAGGCCGGTGGTGGCCACGGCACCGGCACTGAAGGTGGGCGGGCTGGGCTGGCCGCTTTCGGGCAACCTGCTGGCGCGGTTCGGTGGCCGCATGCCCGACGGACGCAGCAGCGCCGGTGTGCTGATCGGCGCGCCTACCGGCAGTACGGTAACTGCGGTGGCCGATGGCAGCGTGGTGTTTTCCGAATGGATGACCGGCTACGGGCTGATCCTCATCGTCGACCACGGCAATGGCTACATGAGCCTGTATGCGCACAACGAAAGTCTGTTGAAGGATGCCGGCGACCGGGTCAAGCGTGGCGATGCAGTAGCCAAGGTTGGCAGTTCGGGCGGACAGGGCACACCGGCCCTGTATTTCGAACTGCGTCGCAATGGCCAACCGGTCGATCCTGCCACGTGGCTGCAGCGACGCTGAACCCCACGCGAGGGCAGGCCCCGGCAATTACTGCGGGTTTACGGCGTGCTCGCGCATAATCGGCTGAAACTTCGCGCATCCGTGCGGGGTCGGTTGCCAGTCCTTCCCCGGAGTCATTGCATGCGTCTTCCCCTGTTCCTGATGCTCGCCCTGTGCACCCTGCCCGCGTTTGCCCAGGACGCTGACAAGGAAGCACCACCGGTCGCGTCCAGTGACGATCCCGATGCCGCCGAGACGGTGACCTCCAAGGTTCCGCTGGACGAGATCCGCCGCTACGTGGCGGTCTTCAACGCGGTCAAGGAAGCGTATGTAGTGCCGGTGGACGACAAAAAGCTGATGCACTCGGCCATCAAGGGGTTGTTGCTGGACCTGGATCCGCACAGCACTTATTTCGACAAGGAAGACGCCGCCGCTTTTGATGAGCAGGCCACCGGTGCCTACGATGGGGTGGGCGTGGAACTGCTGCAGCAACCCGACAACACCTTGCGGGTCATTGCACCGATCGACGACACCCCCGCGGCCAAGGCCGGGATAAAGGCCGGCGATGTGATCGTGGCCATTGATGGCAAGCCGATCAGCGCACAGGAAGGCATGGAGCCACTGCGCGGCGCCCCGGGCAGCAAGCTGACGCTGACACTGATCCGCGATGGCAAGCCCAAGCCGTTCGATGTCACCCTGACCCGCGAAACCATCCGCGTGGCCAGTGTGCGCAGCCGGATGCTCGAACCCGGCTACGGCTATGTGCGCATCAGCACCTTCCAGGCCGATACCGGGGCCGATTTCCAGCGCAACCTGGACAAGCTGCAGGCGGCCGGCAAGCTCCGTGGGCTGGTGCTGGACCTGCGCAGCAATCCCGGCGGCCTGTTGATCTCGGCCGTGCAGGTGGCCGATGACCTGCTCGACAAGGGCAACATCGTCACCACCCGCGGCCGCATCGCGATCAGTGATTCCAAGTTTGATGCCACCCCGGGCGACCGCCTGCAGGGCGCGCCGCTGATCGTGCTGGTGGATGCGGGCTCGGCAAGCGCGGCCGAGGTGCTGGCCGGCGCGTTGCGCGACAACAACCGCGCACGCGTGATAGGTAGCCGCACCTTCGGCAAGGGGTCGGTTCAGACCGTGCTGCCGCTGGACAACGGCGACTCGGTGAAGCTCACCACGGCGCGTTACTACACGCCCAGTGGCAAGTCGATCCAGGCCAGCGGCATCGTGCCGGACGTGGTGTTGAAGCCCGAAGTGACCAAGGACGCCGCTACGCCCTATGACTACAGCGAAGCCGCGTTGCCCGGCCACCTGCGCGGTGACCAGGAAGGCGCCGAAGGCTACCTGGCCGGTGATGTGCTGGAGGGAGACAAGCCTATCGATGCCGCGCTGGCGGAACTGAAGCAAGGCGTGCCGCCCAAGGGCTCAGGCGGCGCCAGCCCGTCGCGATGAGCGGAAGCGGCGGGGGGTTCAGCCACCTGAAGGGCGCCGCCATCGGGCGCGGTACGGGTTCAGCGTGGCTTGGCCGGTAGCGGGAACGGGGTCACCACGCGCTCGCCGCTTTCGGCATCACGGATCAGCGATTGGCCTTTGCGCTCGACTTCCTCGATGCGCACGATGCTCTGCATCGGCAGGTGCAAGACCTTGGTGCCGGCGAACTCCTCACGCAGGCGTTCCTCAGTCGGGTCGACCACGATGCCGTCATGCACGTCGAACACCAGTTCGCCGACTTCAGTGAATCCCCACAGGTGGCTGGCGGCGACATGGCGGCCATACAGCTCGTAGATCTTGCCGTGGTTGAGAAAGGTGATCTTGTAGAGCGACTTGGCCATGTGCCGATTATAGGCCGCTGCAATCTCCCGGCCTGCGCGCTGCAGGGTAGCCGGCTGCACCGGCGGTCAATGGCCAGCAACAACCGCTAGAAGACTTCCAGCGGCTCAGCGGGGCCAGTCTGGCCCGGCAGCGTCCGCGGCTCGCGATCGTCCGTCTTCAATGCGCCTTCAATGGGCTTGCTTCAATACCCTTGTCGTTTGCGCATGCGCCGCGCGATCGCCGCGCGCACGAACAGTGCGAACACGATACCGAACAGGAAGCCGGCGATATGCGCCGACCACGCCACCGCGCCAAAGGCTGGGCCGATATAAGCGAAGATCACCTGCAACAGCGCCCAGATGCCGATCAGGAGCGAGGCCGGTGCCTTCACGAATTCCAGGAACAGGCCCAGTGGCAGCACCACGCCCAACTTGGCGCGCGGGAACAGAGCCAGGTAGGCGCCGATCACGGCCGAGACTGCGCCACTGGCGCCGATGATGACCCGGTCCGGTGCGCCAATCGACAGCGCCGCGGCCAGATTGGAGAACGCGCCGCCAAGCAGGAACAGCAGCAGGAAACGCCACGGTCCCATGCTGCGCTCGGCCGGCAGGCCGAAGATCAGCAGGAACACCAGGTTGCCCAGCAGATGGGCCCAGTCAGCGTGCAGAAACAGGGCGGTGAACAGCCGCAGCGCGCTGCCATCACGCACGCTCGCCATCCACGCCTCGGGCGCGGACAGGCCGCCGGAAAGAGCGCCCCAAGTGAGCAGCAGGCTGTCCCGGCCCGCTTCGTGACGAGTTGCCGCCCACAGGAAGGCCAGCCACAGGGCTGCGAAGAGCAAGGGCGTGGCCCAGCGCAGGGCCGGCCTTTTGCGGGAGGGCAGGGAAAGAAACATGGTGGGGAATCTACCGGATTTGGCCCACCAGGACCCTGCCCCGCCCTAGTCAGGTGGATGAACCCAAGGCCAACCAATCCCGTTTCAATTGTTAGCATTTGGTTATCTGGTGAAGTTATACTACGTACGGCGTCGTATGTCGGGAGGGAATTCCGGCGACTGGCTGTAGGGCGACACAAGCCCTTTTAGTAACGGCGCACACCAGTTTTTCCACGTCTTTCCGGAGTACACACACCATGGAATTTGCAAAAAACCTTACCCGCATCTCGGCGCTCGCTTTGGGCATCGCCGGCGTGCTTGCCTGTGGCCAAGCCCAGGCGTCGGCTTTCCAGCTGAAAGAAAACAGCGTCAAGGCCCAGGGCCGCGCGATGGCCGGTTCGGCTTCGGCCCAGGGCGATGCCTCGGTCGTGGTCAACAACCCGGCCGTCATGTCCACTTTCACCGAGAAGACGGTGCAGGCCGACGTCACCGCGATTGATCTGTCGTTCAATTTCACTGGTGGCGGCACGGCTGCGGCCGGTAGTCCTCTGCAGCGTCCGCTCACCGGTGGCGACGGCGGCAATGCCGGCGGTTTGACTCCAGTGCCGGCAATGTCCTTCGTCCTGCCGCTCAGCGGTCGTTTCGAATACCTGACCCTGGGCGCCATGGTCAGCGCACCGTTCGGTCTGAAGACCGATTACGAGAGCGATTGGGTCGGTCGTTACCACGCGCTCAAGTCGGACGTGAAGATGGTCGATCTGACCCTGGCCGCCTCGCTCGAGCTCGGCGACCGTTTTTCGGTCGGCCTGGGTGCGGTTTACGAACGCGCTGACGTGACCCTGTCCAATGCGGTCGACTTCGGCTCGGCCGTCTGCCGTATCAACATTGCCGCCTGCATCACGCCGAACCCGGTGGCTGCTCCCTACGGTCCGCAGAAGAACGACGGTTTCGCCGAGATCCATGGCACCGACAACGCGTTGGGCTGGATCGTCGGCATGAACTGGCGTCCAACCGACAGCCTGTCCTTCGGTTATTCGCACCGCTCGGAAATCGACCACGACCTTCGCGGCACGGCCAAGTTCGACGTTCCGGCCAATGTCCGCGCGCTGATCGGCAACTCGGTGTACATGCCGACCGACGGCGGTGGCGCCAAGCTGACCACGCCCAGCGTCGACACCTTCAGCGGCAGCTGGCAGGCGACCGATCGTTTCGCCCTGATGGCCGACGTTTCGCGCACCGACTGGCATTCGCTGCAGGAGATCCGCATCGAATTCGACAACCCGTTGCAGGCCGATGCGGCCGAAAACTACAGCTGGGGTGACAGCTGGTTCTATTCGCTGGGTGGCGAGTTCGCTTTCAACGACAGGTTCACCTTACGCGCCGGCGTGGCCCGCGACGACTCCCCGGTGAGCCGTCCGTACCGCACCCCGCGTCTGCCCGACCAGGACCGCATGTGGTATTCGGTGGGCCTGACCTGGAAGGCGACGGATAATTTCGAATTGAGCGGCGTTTACACCAAGATCAATCTGGTCGATAAGCCGGAAGTGGATATCCTGTCCTCGAGCGGTTCGCGCCTGGTGGGTGACTTCGACGGCGGCGCCGATCTGTACGGCATCTCCGCTCAGTACCGCTTCTGATCGCGTACTAGATGGAACAACAAGAACCCCGCTACGGCGGGGTTTTTTT
>JBDSUI010000040.1:0-7408 GCA_039927795.1 Pseudoxanthomonas sp. | reverse complement strand
GACCTGTCGCGATTCCTGCTGCACCGGGCGCACGGCGGAAACCGCTGGCTCCCGCGCATGTTCGGCGGCGTGACCGTGATGCTGCTGCTGGTGATCGGCGTGCCGTTCTTCCGTAAGGTCATGGGCTTGTCGATCCCCGACGCAACCACGCTGGGTTACGCGGCGTTGATGCTGGCCGCCGCCATGGTCTGGCTGGAAGCCTTGCGCCGCGCCACGCGTCGTTTCAGTCCGATCGCGGCCAGTCCGACCTGACCAAGGCACGGTGGCGAGGTTGCAGTGCCGGCAATGCGACCGGCCGAAAAAGGAAGGCAGCGAGGACCAGGGGGCTATCGAACCGCAAGGTAGCAGCCGGCCAGTGGCCGTGGCCCGCACCCGGCAGCGTTCGCACGCCCGCAGCTGCAGCGGCACGCCTGATCCGGTCGTTGAACCCCTTGCCGCCGCAGGCCCGCTTTGCAGTAAGCGACGTGCGAACGCGCCAGCGGTTATGTTAAGGGCCGCTGCGCATGTCCCGGAGTTGCTCCATGAAAAGACCCCTGTTGCTGGCCGTCGTCGCCTGCGTGGCGTTCGGCGCTCTGGCCTGGGGACTGGTGCACCAAATTCGCGGACCGGCCTACGCCGGTTACCAGGTGCTGGCGCGACCGCTGGTGCAGACGGTAGTGGCGACGGGCCGGGTGGCCGCGGTTTCGCTGGCGCAGGTTGGCAGCCCGGTGACCGCAGTGGTCCTGGAGCGGCGCGTGCGCGAGGGGGATGCCGTGCAGCCGGGCGACGTCCTGGCAGTGCTGCGCGCCGACGATCTGGAAGCAGCCGTGCACGAGGCCGAGGCCGCGCTGGCCCAGCTGCAGCAGTCCACGCGTCCACAGGCGCAAGCCGCACTGCGCCAGGCCGAAGCCCGGCTGGTCCAGGCCAGCCGCGAAGCCACGCGTCGCCGAGACCTGTTCAAACGGCAGCTGATCGCCCGCGAAACAATGGAACTGGCGGCACAGGCTGAGACCATCGCCCGGACCTCAGCCGAACAGGCGCGGCTGGCCTTGCGCTCCCTGGCCGCCGGCAACCCCAACGAAGCCGCCGCTCGCGCCCGGGTTGCGACCGCCAGGGCCCAGCTGGCCAAGACCACGATCCGCGCAGAAGTCGCCGGCACTGTGCTCACCCGCTACGCCGAACCCGGCGACCTGGTGCAACCGGGCCGCGTGCTGTTCGAAATCGCCCGCGTTGGCGCCACTGAAATACGGGTGCCGCTGGATGAAAAAAACCTCGCGGTGCTGGCGCTCGGCCAGGCGGCCATGTGCATCGCCGATGCCTACCCGACCCGTCCGTTTCCGGCCAAGGTCACCTTCATCGCCCCCAGCGTGGACCCGCAGCGAGGTTCGGTGGACATACGCCTGACCGTGATGCCGGTGCCCGACTTCCTGCGCCAGGACATGACCGTGTCGGTCAACGTGGAAACCGGCCGTCGTGACCGCGCCCTGGTGGTCCCCAACGATGCGCTGGGCGCGCTGGACGGCAACCGCGCCGAGCTCTGGCTGGTGACCGATGGCCGCGCCACGCGGCGCAAGGTGACACTGGGCCTGCGCGGCCTGGCGATGACCGAAATCAGCGCCGGGCTGCAGGCCGGTGACCGGGTCCTGGCGGACGCACAGGCACCGCTGGCCGAAGGCGATCGTGTGCGCGTGGAGTCGGCCGCGCTGCCCGTCGCTGCCAACGACACCACCGCCCGCAACGAATTGCCTGCCAGGTTCGACTGATGCCTATGTGGATCGAGTGGACCATCGCCACCCGATTCCTGCGCGAAGGCCGGGTGCAGAGCACGCTGATCCTGGTCGGCATTGCCGTGGGCGTGGCGGTGATCGTATTCCTCACCGCGCTGATCAATGGCCTGCAGGGCAACATCATCGATCGCACCCTGGGCACCCAGGCCCACATCAAGGTGCAGCCCACCGAGGAGCTCAACCGCATCCTGCCGCCCGCCCCCGGCAGCGTGCAGTTGCTGCTGGAAGACAAGCGCGCCCAGCGCCTGCGCTCGATCAACAACTGGCAGCAGGTCCGCGACGTGCTGGATACCGTGCCGCAGGTCACTGCGGTGTCACCGGTGATCTCGGGCCCGGCATTCGCGCGTCGCGGCGAAACGCTGGCGTCGGTCGCGCTGGTGGGTATTGATCCGGTGCGCTACCAGCGCATCATCCCGATCCAGGACGAGATCATCGCGGGCGTGTTCCGCGTTGGTGCCGGCAACGCCCTGGTAGGCAAACAACTGGCCACCGACCTGGGCCTGCGCGTCGGCGACAAGTTGCGGCTGGACGGTGGCCAGGGCCGCGAGACCGTGGTGAACGTCGCTGGCATCTTCCAGCTGGGCGTACGCGAACTGGATGCGCGCTACGTCTACCTGGACATGAAACAGGCACAGTCGCTGCTCAACCTGCCCGGGGCCGCCACCGTCATCGATGTCACCGTGGATGACATCTTCGCCGCACAGACCGTGGCCGCCCGCATCGCCCGCCTCACCGGGCTGAAGGCGGAAAGCTGGATGGAAACCAATGCCCAACTGATGAACGCCTTGCGTTCGCAAAGCCTGTCCACGCAGATGATCAGCGTGTTCGTGGCGCTGAGCGTAGCGCTGGGCATCGCCAGCGTGCTGTCGGTAAGTGTGGTGCAGCGTACGCGCGAGATCGGCATCCTGCGGGCGATGGGCATCAAGCGCGGGCAAATGTTGCGGGTATTCCTGGTGCAGGGCGCATTGTTCGGCATGGCCGGATCAGTGCTGGGCGGCGTGGCCGGCCTTGCCCTGGTCGGCGCATTCAACACCTTCGGCCCGAAACTGTTCTACATCCCGGTCAGTCCGTGGCTGCTGGTGGCCGCCGCGGTGCTGGCCACGGTGACCGGTACGGTCTCGGCGGCGGTGCCAGCGCGGCGCGCGGCGCGCCTGGACCCGGTGGAGGCGATCCGCCATGTCTGAGCACCATGCCGGCCAGGAAGTGCTGCGCCTCGAAGGCTTGACGAAAAGCTACAACGTCGGCCAACCCACCGAGGTCGAAGTGCTGCACGGGCTGGACCTGCGCCTGCAGCGCCGCGACTTCGCCGCGCTGGTCGGTGCATCGGGCTCGGGCAAGAGCACCCTGCTCAATGTGATCGGCCTGCTGGACACGCCCACCCGTGGCGAACTGTTCCTGCTCGGCGAAGCCACCCGCGGCATGGACGACGCGCGGCGCACGGCGTTGCGCGGCAGCGCGATCGGCTTCGTGTTCCAGTTCCACCACCTGATCCAGGCCTTCACCGCACTGGAAAACGTGCTGATGCCGATGATGGTGGCGTCCGGAAAACCCAGCCACGCACAGCTCGACCGCGGCCGCGATCTGCTGGCCCAGGTGGGCCTGGATGGCCTGGACCATCGCAAGCCCGACCAGCTCTCCGGCGGCCAGCAGCAACGCGTGGCCGTGGCCCGCGCGCTGGTGACCCAACCGTCACTGCTGCTGGCCGACGAGCCGACCGGCAACCTGGATAGCAAGTCAGCCGCGGAGGTATTCGAATTGTTCCGCAAGTTCAACCGCGAGTTCGGCTGCGCGGTGCTGCTGGTCACCCACGACCCGCGCCTGTCCGCGCAATGCGACCGCACGCTGACACTGGTCGACGGCAACCTCCAGAGCGATACCGCGAACTCCACCTCGACTGGCGAACGGGGCGGAGCCACTTGAACCGCTGAATGGTCTCCATTCGCTTCAAGTCGAGCCGCAAGAGAGACGCCAGTACTCAGGCCCCCAGCAACTCGACGTCGAACTTCAGCGTGGCATTGGGTGGAATGACACCACCGGCGCCACGCGCACCATAGCCAAGGTTGGCCGGGATGATCAGCGTGCGCTGGCCGCCTTCCTTCATGCCCTGTACGCCTTCGTCCCATCCCTTGATGACCATGCCCGCGCCAAGCGCAAAGACGAAGGGTTCGCCACGATCCTTGCTGGAATCGAATTTGTCACCCTGAGCGTTATTTTCGTAAAGCCAGCCGGTGTAGTGCACGGTGACGTTACGGCCAGGCGCGGCCTCGGCGCCTGTGCCCAGGACGGTGTCTTCAAACTGCAGGCCCGAGGCCGTGGTCGTGAATGCCATGAGTGGTTCCTTGTGGGGTTTGATGGTTCGGAGGCGGGTAGTTTAGCGTTCGCGTGCTGCAGAGGAGAAACGAGTCGCGGCAAATGCGCCGGCGATCATGTCGCTTGCAAAGCGATAGGTGCACTGACACCAACTATCTAACCGGAGCGGTATCAGAACGAAATAGATTGAGCCGTACAAGGCGCGTCATTCAAGCGCGCAATCTTCAATGCGCCCATGCACCGGAACCCCGCGCTGCGACACCTTGGTAACAGAACTCTCCGGATCCTCGGGGCGGGCCCCGAACCACCGTTGCCGTGACGTCCCAGCGCTGATTTTTCAGCTGATCGTCCGTCACCCCAGTCGCTGTTTCCCAGGCCGGAATCAAGCAGTTTCTTCGGTGCCCACAAAGGCAAGTGGGACCCGACCATTCCTGGGGAGCACCGCGCTCATTTCAGGACTGGAGGGGCACAGGAATCGGTGGCCTCTGTAGAAGTACACGCCACCATGGCTGGAAATCCTGCGGCCCAGCGAAGGCCGGAACCGTTCACGGCCTTTCGGACGCACGTGCACCACCACGCGACGTTAGCGGCAACGCGGCTGTGCGATGCAATCCGCTTCCCGAATATCGCCGTGGTCGGTTGCCGTGGCGACGACGAAATCCGCACGGGGGAACGCAGCAATTAGTTGTGTAGCTTCGGCTTCCCTCCTGCACATGCATTGCCCACCACGCCTTCAATCTCTTCCTTTCCGTCACAAGAACGCTTATTTCGGTGCCTTTGCCAGCGTCGAAACTCGCAGCGAAAGCTGAATAGGCTCGGCCCAAAGACCGCATTGATTGTCCGGACATGTGCGCGGATACTCGGGCTTACTTCACCTGCCAACGGTCACCCGCCGATGGTTCAACACCCTTGTCGTCAAACACGCGCTGCGACACCGACTCGCATCTGGTGCGCTTTGGCTTGGCACGGGTTCGCCGGCCTTCCGGGCGCGACCGCGACGCTCCTTCCCGCCTGCCGCAACCGACCGGCGCAGACATCATCAACCTGGCGGCGACGCTGCTCGACGTCCGGCACCGATGCAGCGCAACCTGCTGGTCGACCCGCTTCACTTCCCTCGTAATGCTGTCAAAAGATCGTCGCCACGCCCCGGTGCTGACCGGCTTCATCCTCCCTATCCCATTGACCTGGTGACCCATGCAAAAGACCGACCTTCGCACCTGCATCCTCGCTCTTGCCGTTGCCGCGGCTCTCACTCCCGGTATCGCCGCAGCCCAGAGCCCGCCCGTGACGGACACGGTCAAGGCGGCGAGTGAGCGGTCGGCGATCCAGCTCGACACGGTCACAGTGACCGCCCAGCGCCGCGAAGAAGCCCTGCAACAGACGCCGGTGACGATTACCGCACTCAGCGCCGAGCAGCTTGAGCAGAACCAGGTGATGCGCATCGACGACCTCAAGTTCAGCGTCCCGAACATGGTCATCGAGCCGAATACGGTTACCAGCAGCGGCGCCAAGATCTACCTGCGCGGCGTCGGCACCGACGACTCGCTGTTCACCACCGACCCGGCCGTGGCCATCTACATCGATGACGTCTACATTCCGCGGCAGACCGGGTCGATGTTCGACCTCTACGACGTGGAGCGCATCGAAGTCCTGCGCGGGCCGCAAGGCACTCTGTATGGCCGCAATGCCACGGGTGGCGCCATCCGCTACATCACCAAAAAGCCCAACGGCGAGTCCTCTGGCGTGGTGTCCGGACAGGTTGGCAACCTGGGCCGCGCGGACCTGCGGTTCTCGGTGAGCGAGCGACTGGGCGAGTCGGTTGACTTCACCGCGGCGGCGCTCACGCGCAATCGCGACGGGATCATGCGCGACACGACCAACAACCGTGACGTCAATGACCAGGAAATCTATGCAGCGCGCGTGGGCTTCGGCTTTCCGCTGGGCGATCGCACGCGGGCCACGGTCAATATCGACCGGATCAAGGAACGTTCCGGCCCGGTCTATGCGACTGGCGTCATCCGCACCCCGGTGACCACTGCCAGCGGGGCCATCCGTCCGGTCAACGACCCCGACAGCAACTATTACACCTTGCAGACCGACCTGGTCGCTGGCACCAATGACCTCGACCAGACCGGCGTAGCGCTGACTCTGGAAACGGACCTGGGCTCGGTGTTCTGGCGCAACATCCTGCATTACCGCAGCCTCGACAATTTGCTGTATGCCGATGTCGATGGCACCGCCCAGCGTCGCTTCCACCTGCTGCAGAACCAGGGCCAGGACCAGCGCGGCTTCGAGAGCCAGCTGATCTCCCAGGGCAGCGGGCCCTTCACGTGGGTAGGCGGCCTGTTTGCCTTCGCCGAAGGCAATGAGCAGCCGACCCGTCAGGACAACTTCGTGACCGGCCCGACCAATTACGTAAAACAGGACACCAAGGCGGTGGCTGCTTACCTGCAAGGTGCGTGGCGCTTCGACAACGGCTTCGGCCTCACTGCGGGCGGACGCTACAGTCACGAAGAAAAAGAATTCTCGATCAACTCCATACGCGCCAACGGCAGTCCCAATTTCCAGGTACAGCGCAAGCAGAGTTGGGCCAAGCCGGACTGGAAGCTGTTGCTGGATTACCGCTTCAGCGACGCGGTGATGGCTTATGGAAGCGCCGCCACCGGCTTCAAGAGCGGCGGCTTCAACGGTCGTGCCGCGTCGGTCGCCGCACTCACCAGCGTGGACGAAGAATCAGTACTGTCCTACGAGATCGGCCTGAAGTCCCAGCTGTTTGACAACCGCATGCGCCTGAACGTGAATTATTACCGCAATAACTACACGGATCTGCAGCTGACTGCCTTCAATGAATTCGGCGCGCTGGTGCTCAGCAACGCCACCGACACCCTGATCCAGGGCTTCGAAGGTGAGATGCAGGCAATCCTCACCGAGAACTGGCAGGTCCATGCCAGCGTCGGTACGATCGATGGCGAGTACACAGGCTACAGCGACGCCAATCGGCTGGCCTTTGATGGCAAGAACCTCAAGCAGGCGCCCAAAGTCCAGTGGACGATTGGCACCACCAACACGATTCCGGTCAGCGGTGGCAAGTTGGTGTTCTCCGCGCAGGCCCATTACTCCGATGAGTACGAACTGACACAGGACAACTCGCCGCTGGTGTACACCAAACCCTACACCCTGATCGATGCACGACTGGCCTGGGAACCGGATGGTGGAAAGTGGATGCTCGCAGCCTGGACCAAGAACCTCACCGACGAGGAATACATGACCGGTGGCTTCGACATCGCGGGGTTGGGCATCGCCGATGCGTACATGAATGTGCCGCGCACCTA
>JBDSUI010000039.1:0-2717 GCA_039927795.1 Pseudoxanthomonas sp. | reverse complement strand
TGTGGGTGGTCAACGGGATCTTCGAGGACATCGGCACGGTGCAGGACGGCATGGAAACCGTGGCCAAGCCCACCAGCGTGGTCGATGCTGCCGATGCCCGCAGCCTGGTCATCAGTCGCGGCGAGGTTGAATTCCGCGACATCCATTTCCACTACGGCAAGCAGGGCGGGGTAATCGCCGGTCTGAACCTGCATGTGCGCGCTGGCGAGAAGATCGGACTGATCGGACCTTCCGGTGCAGGCAAGTCCACCTTGGTGAACGTGCTGCTTAGGCTGTATGACCTGGAGGCGGGCAGCATCCTCATCGACGGCCAGGACATTGCCACAGTGACCCAGGAAAGCCTGCGCGGACAGATCGGCGTGGTCACCCAGGACACCTCGTTGCTGCACCGCTCGATCCGTCAGAACCTGCTTTACGGACGCCCGCAAGCGACCCACGACGAAGTGATTGCCGCCGTTCGCAGCGCGCGTGCAGATGGCTTCATCGCCGAGCTGGTGGATGGCGAGGGTAGGCGCGGTTACGAAGCCCAGGTGGGTGAGCGCGGTGTGAAACTGTCTGGCGGCCAGCGCCAGCGCATCGCCATTGCCCGTGTGTTGCTGAAGGACGCGCCACTGCTGGTGCTGGACGAGGCAACCTCGGCGCTGGATTCGGAAGTCGAAGCCGCCATCCAGGACAGCCTCGACGTGCTGATGCAGGGCAAGACGGTAATTGCGATAGCACACCGTCTGTCCACCATTGCGCGAATGGATCGGCTGGTGGTGATGGACAAGGGCAGGGTGGTCGAGGTCGGCACCCACGCTGAACTCATTGCGCTGGAGGGCTTGTATGCCCGCTTGTGGACGCGCCAGACGGGCGGATTTGTGGCGGTGGGCTGACCGTGTTTCATTGCGTCTGTCGCATCGTCTGTTAGCTTTGCCAGTCCGGCGGCGTGCTGCCTGCCTCCACCACTGTTGACTTCAGGTACGGATACTCACCCAGGTGCTGATAGAAGAACGAAAAATCGGCGTCGCCAGCCTGCGTCCGGGGATGTACGTCAGCCGCCTTGACCGGGACTGGATAGGCACCCCATTCCTCCTGCAGGGCTTCCTGGTGCAGACCCAGGAAGACATTGACTTGCTGGCTCAATACTGTGGGCACGTCTTCGTTGATACGGTGAAGAGCGAGAGTTTCATTCGCAGTAACCTGCAACGGCTTGAGCAGCCGGTCCGTGTGGCAGCCGAGAGCTACGCGCTGCCGACGATCGACGCACTGATCAACAGCCGTCCACGTCCGGTCAACCAAGTGGTGGAAGTGGAGCTGCCGCGAGCCCAGCAGGCCCTGCATGACGCCAACCTGGCCACCGTGGAGCTGATCTCCAACGTGCGCGCTGGCGGCACGCTGGATCAGACGGTGGTCGAGCAGGCGGTCACGCCGCTGGTGGAAAGCGTCTTGCGCAATCCCGATGCCTATTTCTGGCTGCAGGCCATGCGCCACCATGACAGCTATACCTACAGTCATGCGATGAACTGCTGCGCACTGATGGCTGCGTTCGGCAGGCACCTGGGCCTGGGTGACCAGGCACTGCGCGACATGGCCACCGGCGGGCTGCTGCTGGACATCGGCAAGACCGCAGTTCCCGAGGCCTTGCTGGAAAGTACCGCACCACTCGACCCGGCCAAGCAGGAAATTCTGCACGGCCACCTGCAACATGGCGTGCGCCTCTACGATGCGTCGGCTGCGGGAAATCTGTTCGTGCGCGAAATCATAGAGACCCACCACGAACGCGAGGATGGCTCCGGCTATCCGTCCGGGCTGGCCGGCAACGCCATCCCCTTGTTCGGGCGAATTGCCGGCATCGTCGATTCGTTTGATGCAATGACCAGTTCGCGCCCGTATCGCGCGGCGGTCTCGAAGTATGAAGCCCTGCAACAGCTCTACCGTGCGCGGAGCAGGCTGTTCCAGGCAGATCTGGTGGAGCAGTTCGTGCAGTGCCTGGGGGTCTATCCGGTCGGTACCCTGGTCGAGCTGAGCACCGGTGAAGTGGCCGTGGTCATGGCACAGAACCCGATCCGCAGGCTGTTCCCGCGGGTGATGCTGCTCACCGATGTCTCCAAGAAACTGCGAAAGGGTTTCGAATCACTGGACCTGCGCGACACGCTGGCCGGCGGCAAGCCGTCCTCGCAGGTAAATATCCGCAAGAGCCTGCCGGTTGGTGCCTACGGACTGGACCCCAGGGAGCTGTACCTGTGAGCCACCCTGCATTGCGCCAGCCAGCGCCGCGGACCTGCAGGTGCTGAACCGGGAACTGTTGTTTGACACTATCGACCGGCTGGCCTCGCCGACTACCGGCGAGGGCGCCTTGTTGGTGGTTCGCATGCGCAATCTGCACGACTACGAGACCATGTTCGGCTACGAGGCCGGCGAGGCGCTGGTGCGGGCCTTCGAAGCACGCCTGCGGGAATGCCTGCGGGCGGCGGACCTGCCGGTGCGTATTGGTGAATGCGACTTCGCGGTGATGCTGCCAGCGCTGCTGGACCGCAACCATGTATCGCTGGCCGCGGCGAAAGTGGCGCGCGTTTTCCAGACGCCGCTGCCGGTCAGTCAGCGTCCGGCCTGGACCAATGTGGCCGTGGGCGCCTGCGTGGTCGCCGATGCCGCCACACCGGTCGCGCTGTGCAGGCAGGCCGATGCCGCCTGCAGCCAGGCCTGGGGCCTGCGGGAACGCTACCTCCTGCACG
>JBDSUI010000038.1:0-14500 GCA_039927795.1 Pseudoxanthomonas sp. | reverse complement strand
GGACAGGGCAAGCGCCGCAATCATGCGAGGCTTGCGCGGCGCCACCCATACGATTGCCGCAGCCAGTGACAGTCCGGCCAGCAGCCAGGGCCACAGGCGCCGTGGCTGTTCAGCAGGTTCGGCCGCGATGCGGTGCTCCACCAGTACCTGCTCGGCCTGCACCAGCGGCCGGCCGGCCGTATTCCGGGCTTCGGCAAGACTGTCCGCCAGCCGCATCGGCACGTAGGCTTCTTCCCAGCGCGACATGGGCACGTCTGCATACGGTCCCAGGCCAATGTCAAAACCCAGCCACATCCACGGTACCGGCGAGACCAGGCGCACGGCTTCGCTGCGGAAGGTATTGCCGCGCGAGCGACCGACCAACTGCGGTTTCAGCGCGCCGCCCATGGCCGTGTCCAGCGAGTCGCGCACCTGGGTGGAACAGTTGGAAGTGAAATAGTCGTAGCGGTAGCGCGCGTTCTCGGGTTTGGCGCGCTCGGCCAGCGCATCGGCCAGCGCCTGCGCCTGTGCGCCCGGCAGATCCAGCCACTGCAGCGTCACTCCGCGCCCGACCTCGCGGTAATAGGACAGATCCTGTTGCAGGGGCAGGGCAACCAGGTAGTACTGCATGTCGCCATGGGCGAAGCGATCGACAAATCCGGGTTCGGCCATGTCGAAGAAACCGAAGTTGTACGAGGTCGCTTCGCCTGTTTGCGCATCCACCACCACGATGGCGTCGTGGCCGAAGCGCTCGAAGAAGATCTCGCCCGGCTGCATGGTCATCACCCCGATCCGCGGCGCGGCCGCCACAGGTGTGGCCGCACGCGCGGCGCTGGCCGGCGACAGCAGGCCCAGCACCATCAGCAGGCCCAGCAACCCAGCGCGCGTTAGCAAGCTAGCTATCGGAAAGTACGCCGACATGGAACGCATGCACACGGCGCGAGTCTGCCTTGGCCACGCGGAATTCAAAGCGCCCCAGGGTCAGTTCCTCGTCGGTGTCCGGCAGGTGGCCGATGGCCGCCGTGATCAGGCCACCGACCGTGTCGTACTCGTCGTCTGGAAAATCGGCGCCGAAGCGTTCGTTGAAATCGGAGATCGGGGTCAGGGCATCGACCACGTACTGGCCGTCGGCATGCGCGGCAATCTGGTCGACGCCTTCCTCGGCTTCGTCGTGCTCGTCGTCGATTTCGCCGACGATCTGTTCCAGCACGTCCTCGATGGTGACCACGCCCGCAACGCCGCCGTACTCGTCGACCACAATCGCCATGTGGTTGCGTGACAGGCGGAATTCCTTGAGCAGCAGGTTGAGCTTCTTGGATTCGGGAATCAGCACCGCCGGCCGCAGCAATTCGCGCACATTGCCCGGGCCGTTGTCGGCGACCACGCCGCGCAGCAGATCCTTGGCCAGCAGGATGCCCAGGATCTCGTCCTTGTTCTCGCCGTGCACCGGGAAGCGGGAATGACCGGATTCCACCACTTCCTTCATCAGGTCCAGGAAGGGCGATGCGACCGGCAGCGAGACCATCTGCGAGCGCGAGATCATCACGTCGCCAACGGTCAAGTCAGCCACGGCAATAGCGCCTTCCATCATCCGCAGGGTATCGCTGGCGATCAGGCCATCGGCCTGCGCATCGCGCAGCAGCGCGACCAGGTCATCACGTGAGGAGGGTTCGCCGGAGAACGCGGAACTGATGCGGTCCAGCCAGGAGCGCCGCTTCTCCGAAGGTCGATCGGAGGGGTCCGGCGCGGAACTACTGTCGTCTTCTGACATTGGCTTTAGATGGAATGCAGCGGGGGAGGTGTCGAACGCAGTCTATCAGGCCCGCTCAGGGCGCTGTGTCGATGGCGGGTGTCACTGCCGGCGGATCCTGCTCTGGCGGATCCTCGGCCAGGTCCAGGCTGTAGCTGCAGCCGACCAGGGTCTTGCCGGGGTGGGAGGCGACATTGGAAACATTAAGCACCACCGAGCGGATGAAGGTGACGCCGGCGTCAGCGCTGGGTTCCTCGATGCTGACCAGCTCCTTGCCGAACATGGCCTTGGTGGGCGTATCGATCGCAGTCTCCAGCGCCAGCTCTTTCGCCAGTGGCCGCGGATCGGGCAGGTCAATCACGGCGATGATGCTGTCGGCGGTGAAGCCGATGTGGTCGGTAGCATGCCCAAACACAGTGATGGGCGTGTTCAAGATAAATTCGGTCATGAACAGGTTGGCTTGCGGCAGCGGGCGCCAGCCCAGGGCCACGGCCTGCAGTGGATTGGACAGGGCGGGGGCCAGGTAGTGGAAGTCGGCCAGTTCCTTGCGGCACTCGATCAGGGCCGGCAGGTCGATCTGCGCGTGGTCGAGTCTTTCCTCGCCGGCAGCGCTGCCCGCTGCAGGCGTGGTCTGTGCAGACAAGGCAAGCGGCAGCATCAGCGCCAGGGAAACAAGCAGACAGCGCATGCCTAGTCCTCGAGGATGTAGGGGTCGTCGATGCCGAGTTCGGCAAGTATTACGCGTTCCAGCTGCTCCATTGCTTCGGCCTCGCGGTCGTCTTCGTGGTTCCAGCCCAGCAGGTGCAGGGCACCGTGCACGGTGAGATGCGCGTAATGCGAGGCGAGCTTTTTTTTCTGCTCCCTGGCCTCGCGCGCCACCACCGGCGCGCAGATCACCAGGTCACCCAGCAGTGGCATCTTGAAACCCTTGGGCATCTTCACGCCTTCGGGTATTTCCGCCGGAAAGCTGAGCACATTGGTGGCGTAATCCTTGCCGCGATAATGACGGTTGAGCGCGCGTCCTTCCTTGCTATCGACGATGCGCACCGCCAGGTCGGCTTCGCGGATACGGCCGTCCAGTGCGGCGGCGACCCAGCGCCGGAAACTCACCGCCGCCGGCAGGCCCAGGCGGGGCAGGGCGTAGCTGACCGAGACTTCCAGGATGGCCGGGCCCTGGGTCATGCGCGGCGCGCCGGTCCGGCGTAGCGCGGGCATGGCAGGGCCAGAAGCCGTTGCGCGGACAGGACGGTGTACGAAGCGTGGTCACCGATCACGACTGTTCGGCTTCCGCATCGTTGCCGTCGCGCGTGTCGTAGGCGCGCACGATCTTGGCCACCAGCGGGTGGCGAACCACGTCGCGGGCGGTAAAAAAGCTGAAGCTGATGCCGTCCACGCCACGCAGCACTTCCAGTCCGTCCTTCAGGCCGGATTTCACGTGCTTGGGCAGGTCGACCTGGGTCAGGTCGCCAGTGACCACGGCGGTGCTGCCGTAGCCGATGCGGGTCAGGAACATCTTCATCTGCTCGATGGTGGTGTTCTGCGCCTCGTCCAGGATCACGAAAGCATCGTTGAGCGTGCGCCCGCGCATGTAGGCCAGGGGCGCAATCTCGATCACGTTCTTTTCCAGCAACTTGATCACTTTCTCCACGCCCAGCATTTCGTACAGCGCGTCGTAAAGCGGGCGCAGGTAAGGATCGACCTTCTGGCTCAGGTCGCCGGGCAGGAAACCCAGCTTCTCACCGGCTTCCACCGCCGGGCGCACCAGGATCAGGCGCTGCACGCGTGATTCGTTCAGCGCTTCCACCGCACTGGCCACCGCCAGGAAGGTCTTGCCGGTACCGGCCGGGCCGATGCCGAAATTGATGTCGTGGGTGGCAATGGCGTGCAGGTACGCCGCCTGGTTCGGCCCGCGCCCACGCACCGTGCCGCGCTTGACCTTGATCGCGACTTCCTGCGCTTCGTAGCCGCCAGCGGCCACGTGCGCCAGGTTGGAGGCGTTGAGCCGCAGATGGATCGCCTCGCTGTCGAAGGTTTCTTCGCCTGCTTCCTCATACAAGCTGCGCAGCAGTTTCTCGGTGGCTTTCACTTCCTGGGCCGGACCGGTGACCTTGAAGATATTGCCGCGATTGGCGATTTCCACGCCCAGTCGCAACTCGATCTGGCGCAGGTGTGCGTCAAAGGGTCCAGCCAGGTTGGCCAGCTGTTCAATGCTTTCGGGTTCCAGCAGGAATTCGCGTTTCTCGATTGCCGTCATGGGTTGCTCAGTGCCTGGTCTGGTCATCGGCGTCTTCAACGCGCCATTGGTGGAAAACATAAGCCTCGTCGTCGATCAGTGTCTGGTCGAAGTGGCCGGCTTCTGGTGCTTCGTGGCGCTCGATCCGGCGCGGTTCCTCGCGCACGCCGGTGACCTGCCATCCAGCCCCGCGCAGAAACTCGCTGGCATGCCGTACCGGATCCTCGGCCAGCCCCGGCATCTGGTAGCAGAGCACAACCGCGCCGCCGAATTCCTGGTAATCGGGACTGTCCGGCAAGGGTTCGGCTTCCAGGACCAGAATCCACAAGTTGGGGGCGTTGGCGGGGATGACAAGGCATCTCGGCAAGGGTTCGGTGCAGGGTAACGTGCATGGGGTCATGAGCCAATCCGTTCGCTGCATTCCCTGGCGCTGCCGGTGTCGCCGGAATCGGGTTCCGGAACGGGGGCGCAGCTGCAGGCGTCACTCGCGCAGCGCGATGCGACCCCGCAGCGAGTTGGTCATCACCTCGGTGATTTCCACGTCGACAAACTGGCCAATCAGCCGCGTATTGCCGGGGAAATTCACCGAGCGCATGTTCTCGGTGCGTCCGGTCAGTTCGGAGGCGTCGCGCGCGCTGTGGCGTTCCACCAGGACCCGCTGAATGCTGCCAAGCATGCCCTGCGAGATGCGGGTCGAGTTTGCGTTGATCGCCGCCTGCAGGCGGGCAAGGCGCTGCTGCTTGACCGGCTCGGGCGTGTGGTCTTCCAGGTCCGCCGCTGGCGTGCCGGGGCGTCGCGAATAGATGAACGAATAGGACTGGTCAAAGCCCACGTCCTCGATGAGCTTCATGGTCTTGTCGAAGTCGGCGTCGGATTCGCCAGGAAAGCCGACGATGAAATCAGAGGCAATGGAGATGTCCGGCCGCACCGCGCGCAGCTTGCGGATCTTCTGCTTGAATTCCAGCGTGGTATAGCCACGCTTCATGGCCGCCAGGATGCGGTCACTGCCGGCCTGCACGGGCAGATGCAGGTAATTGGCCAGCTGCGGCACGTCGCGGTAGGCCTCGATCAGCGAATCGGAGAACTCCAGCGGATGCGAGGTGGTGAAGCGTATGCGTTCCACCCCGTCGATTTCGGCCATGGTGCGGATCAGCAGGCCAAGATCGGCGATCTCGCCCTCACCGCCGTTGTCATTGACGCCGTAGCGGCCGCGATAGGCGTTGACGTTCTGGCCCAGCAGGTTGATCTCGCGCACGCCCTGGCCGGCCAGCTGCGCGATTTCCACCAGCACGTCTTCGAACGGACGGCTGACTTCCTCGCCGCGGGTGTACGGCACCACGCAGAAGCTGCAGTACTTGCTGCAGCCTTCCATGATGGAGACGAACGCGGCCGGACCGTCGGCGCGTGGTTCGGGCAGGCGGTCGAATTTCTCGATCTCCGGGAAGCTGATGTCGACCTGCGGCTGGCCGGATTCGCGCCGCGCGCGGATCAGTTCCGGCAGGCGGTGCAGGGTTTGCGGCCCGAATACCAGGTCGACGTAGGGCGCGCGCTTGACGATGGCGGCGCCTTCCTGGGACGCCACGCAGCCACCGACGCCGATCAGCACTGGCTTGCCGTCTTTTTTCAGGGACTTCCAGCGGCCAAGCTGGCTGAACACCTTTTCCTGGGCCTTCTCGCGGATCGAGCAGGTGTTGATGAGGATGACGTCGGCGTCCTCGGGGTTGTCGGTCAGCTCCAGCCCATCGGAAGCGGCCAGCACGTCAGCCATCTTCGACGAGTCGTACTCGTTCATCTGGCAACCGTGGGTCTTGATGTAGAGCTTCCCGCGCGTCGGCAGGCCCGTGGCGGTGGCACCTTGTGAAATTTCGGCTGGCGACGCAGGCACTGGCGGCGACAGCACCGGCTGCGACAGCATCGGCTGGGGAAGCGGCAGCAAAGTGCTGTCCGCAGAAAGCGGGGAGGGCGGGGAAATCCCGGGCATGGTGGGTAATCCAGGCGGGTGGCAATGGGTCGCACAGTTTAGCGTTGGCCCGTGCGCCACGGCCGCATCGGAATGCGCCTGGCGTTTCCATAGGCAAAGCCGCCGCAACCGGCGCCCGCAATGAGAAGTGGGTCACCTTCCACTTCCTGGAGAATCCTTTTGTCGGACAAGCACTTGGCAACCGTTCAATTAGTTGGGACACTCCGCCGCATGAAGGGGGCTTCTCACAGGTTTGCGCTGCCAGTACTGGCAGCCACGTTGATGGCGGCGATTGCATTGCCTGCCGCGGCGGGCACGCTATACAAGTGCACCGGCGCCGATGGCGTCCCCAGTTACGTCAGCAAGCGGGTCGGTGGTTCCAGCTGCCAGGTGATCAGCCGCTATGCGCCGGATCGCCGTTCCAGTGGCGCCACGCTTGCCGCTCCAGTAGCCACCCGGGTTTCCATGCCGGCAACGCCTGCGACCACCCTGGGCATGCCTGGCACCGGCTCGACAAGCGCTACGGCGGAAACCGCATCGGCCAGGCTGACCAGTCTGGCCATTACGCCAGCCATGGCCAGCCCGAAGCCGCAGGCTCCCAGCACCCGGCGGGTCGTCAGCGGACAGGTCTACTCCTATATCAAGGATGGCGTTCGCCATTACACAAGCGCCAGGCCAAAGGGCGCGGGCATGGTCGCCAGCGTCCGCACCATCAAATACAGCTTCATCGAAACCTGTTTTGCCTGCGCGGCCAACCCGGGCGTCAATTTCGGCACCCTGCGCTTGAACACAGCTTCCTATCAGTCCGAAATTACAGCCGCTGCTCGCGACTATGGGGTTGACGAGGCCATAGTCCGCGCCATTATCCATGCCGAATCCTCCTTCAATCCCATGGCTCTGTCCCACGCCGGCGCCCAGGGGCTGATGCAGCTGATGCCTGGCACGGCGCGTCGTTTCGGGGTCAGCAATTCCTACGATGCCAGCCAGAACATCCGTGGAGGCGTGCAGTACCTGGCCTGGTTGCTGAAGCGGTTCAACGGCAACCTGACCCTGGCCGCCGCCGGTTACAACGCCGGCGAGGGCGCGGTGGATCGTCATGGGGGCGTTCCGCCGTACAAGGAGACCCAGCGGTACGTGGTCCGTGTGGGGCAGTTGGCGGACCGTTATCGGGGCGCAGTCGGCGCACGTTGAAGGCCTGCAGGCCTTCAGGCGCTTACAAGTCATTGATTTAGCGATCAACGTTGTCGGTTGATTAAGGCTTCCGTTACAATTTCCCGTCTTTTGTGGTCCTCGCCTGGGAATAGGCGACGGCTTTTGGCAGCCTTTTGCTACCTAATGTTTTGCGGAGTGCCGGATGGCCAATGATGGGGTCTATGAGCCTGTGAATACGGGCCGACGCCGGTTCCTGACTGCGACCACTGCTGTGGTCGGTGCAGTCGGGGCTGGATTTGTAGCAGTACCGTTTATAAAGTCGTGGAACCCGAGTGCGCGCGCCAAGCTGGCCGGCGCACCCGTGATCGCTGACCTGACCGGACTGCAGGAAGGTCAACGCCTGATGTTCGAGTGGCGCGGCCAGCCGATCTGGATCGTCAAGCGTTCCAAGGCGATCCTGGACGCTCTGCCGACCCTGGACGTCCGTCTGCGCGACCCGGCGTCGTCCAACAAGGACCAGCAGCCCGAATACGTGCTGAAGGGCAACCCCGAGTTCCGCTCGGTCAAGCCGGATATCTCCGTGCTGGTTGGTCTGTGCACACACCTGGGTTGCTCACCCGAAATGGTTGCCGAGATCAAGCCAGAACCCTACGACCCGGACTGGAAGGGCGGCTATTTCTGTCCTTGCCACAAGTCGCGTTTCGACATGTCCGGGCGCGTCTTCTCAGGCGTTCCGGCGCCCACCAATCTGGTGGTCCCGCCGCATTACTACCAGGACGACAACACCATCGTGATTGGTCTCGATCCGCAGGGGGCCGCGTAAGTCATGGCGAACAACATCATCACCCGCACCGCCGGCAACGTAGTGGAATGGTTCAACGCGCGTACGCCCGGCCTGCTGCCGGTCTACCGCAAGCACATGACCGAGTACTACGCGCCGAAGAACTTCAACTTCCTGTACTACATGGGCTCGCTTGCCATGCTGGTGCTGGTCAACCAGATCGTCACCGGCATCTTCCTGACGATGCACTTCAAGCCGTCTGCGGCCGAAGCCTTTTCGTCGGTCGAATACATCATGCGCGACGTGGAATGGGGCTGGCTGATCCGCTACATGCACAGCACCGGCGCTTCGCTGTTCTTCATCGTCGTCTATCTGCACATGTTCCGCGGGCTGATCTACGGCAGTTACCAGAAGCCACGCGAGCTTGTGTGGGTGCTGGGCATGCTCATCTACCTGGTGCTGATGGCCGAAGCCTTCATGGGCTACGTGCTGCCATGGGGCCAGATGTCGTTCTGGGGCGCCAAGGTCATCATTTCGCTGTTCGGCGCCATTCCGGTGATTGGCAATGGTCTTACCGAATGGATCATGGGCGACTACCTGCCTGGCGACGCCACGCTCAACCGCTTCTTCGCCCTGCACGTGATCGCGCTGCCGCTGGTGCTGCTGTTACTGGTGGTGCTGCACCTGGGTGCGTTGCACGAAGTGGGTTCGAACAATCCCGAAGGCGTTGACATCAAGCACGGGCCAAAGGGCAACCGCTGGTCGCCGAATGCGCCGAAAGACGGCATTCCCTTCCATCCGTACTACACGGTCAAGGACCTGGTAGGCGTCGGCTTCCTGCTGATCATCGCCGCCTTCATCATCTTCTTCATCCCGGCGGTGGGTGGCTGGTTCCTGGAGCATGACAACTTCACCGAAGCCAATCGCCTGGTGACCCCGGCGCACATCAAACCGGTCTGGTACTACACCCCCTATTACGCAATGTTGCGCGTGATTCCTGAGAAGCTCATCGGCGTGCTGGTGATGTTCGCGGCCATCGGCATCCTGTTCCTGGTGCCCTGGCTGGATCGCGGCAAGGTCAAGTCCATCAAGTTCCGCGGCCTGTCCTACAAGATCGCCATCGGCATCTTTGCCTTCAGCTTCTTCTATCTGGGCAAGATTGGCGCAGGTCCGGGTACCGACCCGGTCGAAACCATCATCGGTCGTGTGTTGACGGTGCTGTACTTCGGGTTTTTCCTCTTCCTGTGGGTCTATACATATTTTGGCTTCGAGAAAACCAAGCCGGTGCCGGAACGGGTGACGACGCATGACTAAGTACCTGATTTCGCGGAAGCTTTCCTCGCGCCTGGCCGTGTTTTTCGGCGGAATGCTGATTTCATTGTCGGTGTTCGCGGCCGAAGGCGGCGCCACCCTGCAGGCCGGCAATGACCTCAGCGATCGCGCCTCCCTGCAGCGTGGTGCCCAGCTGTACATGAACAACTGCGGCGCCTGCCACTCGCTCAAGTACCTGCGGTATTCGCGCCTGTCCGAAGACCTGGGCCTGACCGAAGAAGAGGTGATGAACAACCTCAACTTCACCGGTGCCAAGTTTGGCGAGCAGATCCTGGTGGCCATGCCGCACGATCCGGCCGGCAAATGGTTCGGCAAGATGCCGCCTGACCTGAGCCTGATTTCCCGCGTGCGCGGCAGCGATTGGATCTACACCTATCTGAAGTCGTTCTATCTGGACGAAAGCCGTCCGGTGGGCTGGAACAACAAGCTGTTCCCGAATGCCTCCATGCCCAACCCGTTGTGGCAGATGCAGGGCTTGCAGCACGCGGAACTGGGGCAGCCGGATGCAATCGGCGAGCGCCATGTCGAGGGACTGACCCTGGCCCAGCCCGGGACCCAGACCACGGCGCAGTTTGACCAGACCGTGCGCGACATTACCAACTTCCTAGAGTATGCCGGCGAACCTGCCGCCCTGAAGCGCCAGAGTATGGGTGTGTGGGTGATCCTGTTCCTGGTGGTGCTGACTTTCCTGGCTTACCTGCTCAAGCAGGAATACTGGAAGGACGTGCACTAAAAGAATCTACCAGCCGATCCGTGGCGGGTTGCGCGGATCACGGAGCAGGCCGCAGTGCGGCCTGGCTGGGGGCTTCCTACTCAAGGCCGTGGCGACCGTCAGCAGAGGGCTGGCGGCGTCGATGCGACCGGCGGTTCCGGTCGTCCGGAGAGCCCGATGGCTGCGAGTCCTCGTATGCGCAATACCTTGACGCTGTTTTCTTCTGTTGACGACGTACTTTGCCATCGCGTGCGACTGGTCCTGGCCGCCAAGGGCGTGACCTACGACATGGTGGCGGTCGACGCGCAGAATCCGCCCGAAGACCTGATTGACCTCAATCCCTACCATTCGGTGCCCACCCTGGTGGAGCGCGACCTGGTGTTGTACGCCGCCTCGGTGGTCAGCGAGTACCTTGACGAGCGCTACCCGCATCCGCCGTTGATGCCGGTCGATCCGCTGTCGCGCGCACGACTTCGGCTTGCCATGCTTCGTATCGAGCACGACTGGGTGCCGCAGGTACAGGCGATCCAGCTGGGCAACAAGGCGCAGGCCGAGGCCGGCCGCAAGCGCCTGAAGGAATTGCTGACCGCGTCGGTGCCGCTGTTCAAGGCCAGCAAGTTTTTTCTGAATCCGGAAATGAGCCTGGCCGACTGCGCCATGGCCCCGATCATCTGGCGTCTGCCATCCTTGGACATCCCGCTGCCCAAGGATGGCAAGTCCATAGAGGACTACGGCAATCGCATTTTCCGGAACCCCGGCTTCGTGCGCAGCCTGACCGACCAGGAAAAGCGCCTGCGCGAGATCCCGGCCTGAGCGGTCAAGGATGAAGTTGCGCTTTTGAAGCGGCAAATGGTGAGGGGAACGCATTGCTTTACCCTTCACCGCCGGCACCACCGCCTACTTTCCGGTCCGCGAAACGGACGACTTGACCTCCCCCGATGACTGATGAACACCCGCGCATGACCAGCCACCGTCCGTACCTGTTGCGGGCGCTATCCGAATGGATTGCCGATAACGACATGACCCCGCACCTGCTGGTCGATGCCACCCAGGCCGGCGTGCAGGTGCCTCCCAGTTCGGTAAAGGAAGGCAAAGTGGTGTTGAACATCGCCGAGCGTGCGGTCGTGCGCCTGCAGATCGACAACAGCTCGGTCAGCTTCAGCGCCCGCTTCGGGGGTGTCAGTTACCCGGTGATGGTGCCGATTTCCGCGGTGCTTGCAATTTATGCGCGTGAGACCGGGCAGGGCATGGCCCTGCCCGATGATATCGGCAACGCCACGACCGGTCCCGAAGGCGATTATGATCCACCTTCGTCGCCCACTCCGTCGCCCGAAAGCCCGACGCCAGCGGCCGCGAAGCGCCCACATCTGCGTGTAGTGAAGTAAGCCGCAGGTAGCGGCGCGAGCTGCGGGTGCAAGGCATCAGCGCAGCGCAGGCGTTGGCCACCCTCACTTCGGAGCCGGTGCAGTTTGCAGTCGCTCCATTGGCAGACTGAGTGGCCCGATCCATTGCCCCGCCTGATTGGCCAAGCCGCAGCTTGCGCAGATTCTGCAACGCTCAATGCAGGTCTATGGATGCTACCGAAGGCCGGATCGGACCGACAAAGGACACCAGCCGATCGCCGCGCAATACCATGCGGCCGACGTGGCGGTCTACTCCGTCGTAGGAATATTCGAAACGGAAGTTGCGCTCGAAGCCCAGGCGTCCATTCTCGCCACGGCGCACGCGAATACCGGAAGCATGCACCGATTCATCCAGCCACAGCACTTCCGCGGCCGAACACGCATTGCGTCCCAGCTGCTTGGCATGCTCGGCGGCGGCACGCGCCGCATTCCAGTAGGCAAACACGGCCGCACCCACAATCATCAGGATGATCGATGAAGGCATGGGCAGTCAGCGCGGCGCCGGGCCGAGTTTCAGCGACAGGTCGATGGCGTGAACATGTTTGGTCAATGCGCCGATCGAAATGCAGTCCACGCCGTCCTCGGCGATGCTGCGCAGCGTTTCCAGGCTGACCCCACCCGAGACCTCCAGCGGGATGCGACCATTGGCAATGCCCACGGCGGCACGGCGCGTGCCGGCATCGAAATCATCGAGGAGGATGCGGTCGCAGCCCACGGCCAGCGCTTCTTCCAGTTGTTCCAGAGTTTCCACTTCCACGACCAGCGGCAATGTCGGCTGCGCGTGGCGTGCTGCCTTTACCGCGGCCGTAAGGGAACCTGCGGCGCGGATGTGGTTTTCCTTCAGCATCACGGTATCGAACAGGCCGATGCGGTGGTTGCTGCCGCCGCCACAACGCACCGCGTATTTCTGCGCCAGCCGCAACCCGGGCAGGGTCTTGCGCGTATCCAGGATCCTGGCCCGCGTTCCTGCCACGGCCTGCACGTAGGCAGCGGTGGTGGTGGCGGTTCCGCACAAGGTCTGCATGAAGTTCAGGCTGGCACGTTCGGCACTGACCAGCGCGCGCGCGCGACCGGAAAGCGTCGCCAGCACGGTGCCCGCCGGGACGCGGTCCCCTTCATCGACCCGCCATTCAATCAGCACCGCCGGATCCAGTGCGCGGTGGCAGGCGTCGAACCAGGGCCTGCCCGCAATCACCGCGTCTTCCTTGCAAAGCAGATACGCAATATCGGCCACGTCCGGCAACAGGGCGGCGGTTACGTCGCCGCTGCCCAGATCTTCAGCCAGCGCGCGCGCCACATCGTCGCTGACAAGCTGCGCGGCAGGCGGCGAAATGACGCCAGGCATCAGCCCGGGAATCCTTCCACCTGCACCGTGGCAATGGCTTCCTCGGCCAGCAATACCGGAATGCCATCATCCACGCGATACACGGTCTTGCGGTCGCGGGTCAGCAAGGCCTCACGCAGGGCTTCGGTCTGCGCGCTGTCGTCGGCACGCTTTACGCTGCCAGCGGCGATGGCGCGATTCAAGGCCTCAAGACCTTGCGCATCCAGCAATGCCAGCGACTGGCGCGTGGTGGGGCAACACAGCAGGTCAAGCAGTTTGCGGTCCATGGGTACGTCGTCGGGCTTTGAAGATGTCCTAGAATAAGCCTTTGCGAACCCGGGCTGTGAATGGCCTGCGCTTATTTCGAAAGGAAGGCAATGACCGCCACAGCTCCCAGCCCCTTGGTCGGCATCGTCATGGGCTCCCGTTCCGACTGGGAAACCATGCAGCACGCGGCGCAGAAACTTGATGCCCTGGGCGTTCCGTACGAAGTGAAGGTGGTGTCGGCACATCGCACGCCTGATGTGCTGTTCTCGTATGCGGACAATGCCGGTGCGCGCGGTTTGCGCGCGATCATTGCCGGGGCCGGCGGTGCCGCGCACCTGCCCGGCATGCTGGCCGCCAAGACCGCCGTGCCGGTGCTGGGCGTGCCGGTGCAGTCGAAGGCGCTCAATGGAATGGATTCGCTGCTGTCCATCGTGCAGATGCCCGCCGGCATTCCGGTCGCTACGTTTGCCATTGGCAACGCCGGTGCGACGAATGCGGCCCTGTTTGCCGCTGCGCTGCTCGCGTTCGATCATGCGGGCATTGGCCAGGCGCTGGAAGCATTCCGCAGCAGGCAGCGCGATGAGGTGTCCAACAACGACGACCCACGCGTGCCGGTCGCCAGTTTTGGGCCAGCGCAGTGACCACCGTCGGCATACTTGGCGGCGGCCAACTGGCGCGCATGCTGGCGCTTTCGGGCGCGCCGTTGGGCTTGCGGTTCCTGGTCATGGACACCGAAGCCGATGCTTGCGCAGGTCAGTTCGCCCCGCTGCTGGTGGGCGACTACCGCGACCAGAGCGCGCTGGCCGAGTTCGCGACGCGCGTTGACGTGGCCACCTTCGATTTCGAGAACGTGCCCGCCGAGAGCGCGGAGTGGTTGGCCGCTCGCGTGCCGGTGCATCCCAATCCGCGCGCACTTTCACTGGCCCAGGACAGGCTGGTGGAAAAGAATCTGTTCCGCCGTCTGGGTATCCCGGTCGGTGACTACGCGGCAGTGGCTTCGTGCGATGAACTTGAGGCCGAAGTGGCGCGGCTGGGTGGCGCCTGCGTGGTCAAGACGCGGCGACTGGGCTACGACGGCAAGGGCCAGTTCCGGATCAGATCTTTGGCTGATGTGGCTCCGGCCTGGCAGGCGCTGGGCGCACAGGCCGCTACGGTGGGGCTGATCGTGGAGGCGTTCATCCCGTTCCAGCGCGAATTGTCCGTGGTGGCGGTGCGTGGTCGCGATGGCGAATTCCGCACCTGGCCGTTGACCGAGAACTGGCACGTCGATGGCGTGCTGTCGGCCAGCCTGGCGCCGGCCAACGTTGATGCGGGGCTGCAAGCGCAGGCCGTTACGCATGCGCGCAAGCTGGGCGAGGCGCTGGATTACGTGGGCGTGTTCGCACTGGAGCTGTTCTGCACCGATGGTCAGCTGCTGGCCAATGAGATTGCCCCGCGCGTGCACAACTCGGGCCACTGGACCATTGAGGGTGCCGAGGTGTCGCAATTCGAGAACCATCTGCGTGCCGTGCTTGGCCTGCCGCTGGGCGAAACCCGCATGCTGGGCCACGCCTGCATGCTGAACTGGATCGGCGAGATGCCCGATCGCCTTGCAGTGCTTTCGCAAG
>JBDSUI010000037.1:0-4885 GCA_039927795.1 Pseudoxanthomonas sp. | reverse complement strand
ACGGCAATGGCGCCAAGCACCAACGCCGTACGCGCCGCGCGCTTGCGGCGCACGGCGAGGTCATCGGCAGGGGGCAGTGGCGCAGTCATCCGGATTCAGTGGGTGACGTCGTCATGGGCCAGGTCACCCGGACGCAGGACCGGTGGCGTGGTGAAGGTGTGGTGCGGTGCCGGCGACGGCACGGTCCACTCCAGGCCACGCGCAGTCTCCCAGACGCGCGCCTGGGCCTTGACGCCCTTGCGCAGCGAATACAGCAGGATCGTGCCCATCAGGAACGGGGTGGCGAACATGCCGAATGCGCCAATCGAGCTGATCAGGTTCCAGTCCGCGAAGACCGGGTTGTAGTCGGGGATACGGCGCGGCATGCCAGCCAGGCCCAGGAAGTGCTGCGGGAAAAACAGCAGGTTGACGAACACAATGCTCCACCAGAAGTGGAACTTGCCCCAGAACTCGCTGTACATGCGGCCTGACCACTTCGGCCACCAGTAGTACACCGCAGCGATGATGCCGAACAGCGCGCCGGTCACCAGCACGTAATGGAAGTGCGCGACCACGAAGTAAGTGTCGTGGTACTGGAAGTCGGCCGGCACGATGGCCAGCATCAGCCCGGAAAAACCACCGATGGTGAACAGGATCACGAAGGCAATGGCCCACAGCATCGGCGTCTCGAAACTCAGCGAGCCCCGCCACATGGTGCTGACCCAGTTGAACACCTTCACGCCCGTGGGTATCGCGATGAGCATGGTCGCGAACATGAAGTAGATCTCACCACCCAGCGGCATGCCCACGGTGAACATGTGGTGCGCCCAGACGATGAACGACAGGAAGGCGATTGACGCGGTGGCGTAGACCATGGCCTGGTAGCCGAACAACGGCTTGCGGCTGAAGGTCGGGATGATTTCGCTGACGATGCCGAACGCCGGCAGGATCATGATGTAGACCTCGGGGTGCCCGAAGAACCAGAAGATGTGCTGGTACATCACCGGGTCGCCGCCGCCGGCCGCATTGAAGAACGAGGTGCCGAAGAACTTGTCGGTCAGCAGCATGGTCACTGCGCCGGCCAGCACCGGCATCACCGCGATCAGCAGGAACGCTGTGATCAGCCAGGTCCAGCTGAAGATCGGCATCTTCAATAGATCCATGCCCGGGGCGCGCATGTTCAGTACCGTGGCGATGATGTTGATCGCACCCATGATGGAGCTGACGCCCATCATGTGAATGGCAAAGATGGTGAAGGCCACGTTGTAGCCGCCCTGCAGCGACAGCGGCGGGTACAGGGTCCAGCCACCGGCCGGCGCGCCACCCGGCAGGAACAGCGTCATCAGCAGCAACGTGAACGCAAACGGCATGATCCAGAACGACCAGTTGTTCATGCGCGGCAGGGCCATGTCCGGCGCGCCGATCTGCAGCGGAATCATCCAGTTGGCCAGGCCGACAAACGCCGGCATGACGCCGCCGAAGATCATCACCAGCGCATGCACCGAGGTCATCTGATTGAAGAACTCGGGCTTCACGAACTGCAGGCCCGGGGTCATCAGTTCCAGCCGGATCACCACCGACATGGCCGCGCCGATGATGAACATGATGAAGCTGAAGATCAGATACAGCGTGCCGATGTCTTTGTGGTTGGTCGAAAAGAACCAACGCTCGAAGAAACCTTGCTTGTGGCCGTGATCGTCATGGTGGGCGACTTCGGAATAGGCCATGGGGTGTTACCTCAAAAATTCGATATGGGCTGGCGAATGCGGACTGGCGTGAACGGAACGACGTCGGTTTCGACGCGATCAGGCCTGGGCGGGTTCGGGGGCAGGAGCGGGAGTGACGGCAGGCGCCGCTTCGACGGGGGCGGTTTCGACGGGAGCGGCTTCAACAGGTGTAGCGTCAACCGGCGCTGCTTCAGCGGACGCGGCGGCAGACTTGCGTTCGGCCAGCCACTTCTTGAAGTCTTCCTTGGATACCGCACGCACCACGATGGGCATGAAGCCGTGGTCCTTGCCGCACAGCTCGGCGCACTGGCCGCGATACACGCCGGGCACCTTGATGTCGGTCCAGGCCTCGTTGATGATTCCGGGAATGGCGTCCTGCTTCCAGCCCAGCGCGGGCACCCACCAGGCGTGGATGACGTCATCGGCGGTGATCACGAAACGGACCTTGGTGTTGACCGGCAGCACCAGCGCATTGTCGACGTCGAGCAGGTAGTTGGGGTTGGCGGCCAGGGTCGGCTGCACGCCACTCTGGCGCACGCGGTCGGACTCGCGATCCAGGCGGCTGGTGAATTCGACGCCCTCGCCCAGGTACTCGTACTTCCACATCCACTGGTAGCCGGTAACCTTGACCGTCATTTCCGAATCGCGGGTGTCGTACATGGCAATCAGCTTGGCCGTGGCCGGCCAGGCCATCACGATCAGGATCAGGATCGGAATGACCGTCCAGATGATCTCGGCGGTGGTGTTATGGCTGAACTGCGCGGCCACCGCCCCCTTGGATTTGCGGAACGTGAACATGGCGTAGGCCATGGCGCCGAACACCAGGATGCCAATCACCACGCAGACCCACAGCGCAATCATGTGGGCGTCGTAGGCGTTCTGCGAGGAGGCCGTGACCCCCTTGCCCATGTTGAGCTGCCAAGGCTTGGGGTCGGCCGATTGCGCCCAGGACAGTACCGGCGCAAACAACAATGCACAGGCTGCAACCATCGACCGCGTGACCCGCTTGAACAAATTATTCGCTTGCGTCATTGCCTAGACCCTTGTGCGTCATCGGTAGCGGCCTGTTGCCGCCAGTAAATCCTGCAACTGCCGTGCCAGCTCCCTGCGTTCGGCCGGTCCCAGGAAGTTGCCCACCTGGACCTGCTTGCCGCCGGAGGCCAGCGAGATTCTCTCGCCATCCTCTTCGATATGCAGTCGCACCCAGTAGGGATGCGCCCGGAATACCGATTGCGCCAGCGCCCCGTTTTTACTGGAGCGACTGACTTCCACCTGCTGCGGCCCGATGCTGATGCACTCGTCGCGCTCGCCGCTGCGCCACAACCAGCGCAGTGCGACTGCCACGATCGCGCTATCAAACAGCGCAAACGCGGGCGCAAACACATTGCCGGCAAGCCAGCCCGCACTTGCCACCAACCACATCATCCCTGCCAGTACCGCAAACAGCGCCCTGAACTGCGCGGCCGTCATCGCCCGGGGAGGCCGCAGCCTGAGCCGCGCGCCATGCCCTGCCGGGGAACACGGAAGCACTTCGATCATGTCGCCAACTGCGCTTTTTAGGCCGCAGGAAACCATGCAAATGGTAGCCGCCGCACCCCTCAGCGGCAAGCTTCAATACGCTTGACGACTTCCGGGACTGCGGTTTTGAGTCCATCCGCCGCGTGTACGCGGGGCCTGGGCAGGCTTTCACCTGCGTGCGGACACGCTTATATGGCGACAACACACGCTCTACACTGGCGGGCTCCCGGCTCATGCGCGTGCCCTTATGAACCTTTTGCCCGATGCCGTGGCAGGCCTCCTGCCGCCCGTGGCCACTTCCATGCTTGCAGCGGAACTGGCAGATGTTGCCAGCCCGCTGCGCCAGGCCATCACCGCAGGCTGGATGCGCGACGAAACTGAACATGTGCGCGAACTTCTGGCCGAAGCCCGTCTTCCGCCCGACAAGCAGGCCCAGGCCCAGGCGCTGGCGGCGGACCTGGTAACGCGCGTGCGCGCCCGTGCCCACGACCAGGGCGCCATCGAGGCGTTCATGCGCCAGTACGACCTGGGCAGCGAGGAAGGCGTGCTGCTGATGTGCGTGGCCGAGGCGCTGCTGCGCATTCCCGACCAGGACACGGCCGACAAGCTGATCCGCGACAAGCTGGGCGACGCCGACTGGCGCAAGCACATGGGCGAGAGCGACTCGGTGCTGGTCAACGCCTCCACCTGGGGCCTGATGCTGACCGGCAAGCTGGTCAGTCTGAATGACCTGACCCGGCACGATGTGCGCGGCGCCTTCAAGCGTCTGGTGGGCCGGGTCGGCGAACCGGTGATTCGTCTGGCAGTACGCCAGGCGATGCGCATCATGGGCCACCAGTTCGTCATGGGCCGGACCATTGCCGAGGCACTGACCCGCTCACGCAAGGGCGACAACGCCCACTATCGCTATTCCTTTGACATGCTGGGCGAAGGCGCGCTGACCGCGCACGACGCGGCGCGTTATCTGGAGGCGTATCGCAAGGCCATCCATGCGATCGGGCGACATACTGCTCCGCATCGCCAAGGCGATGCTCACGGACCGTTCGCCAACGTGTTCGCGGCGCCCAGCATCTCGATCAAGCTCTCCGCCCTGCACCCGCGCTACGAACCTGCCAAGCGCGCGCGGGTCATGGCCGAACTGGCACCGGGCATGCTGGAGCTGGCCCAGTTGGCCAAGTCCTACAGCATTGGTTTTACCATCGATGCCGAGGAATCCGAGCGCCTGGAATTGTCGCTGGACCTGATCGAGGCGACTTTCTCCGACCCCTCGCTGGACGGTTGGGAAGGCTACGGCCTGGCCGTGCAGGCCTATCAGAAGCGCACGCCCTATGTGATCGATTTCCTGGCCGACCTGGCCCGCCGCGTCGGCCGGCGCATGCCGGTGCGCCTGGTCAAGGGCGCGTACTGGGATGCGGAAGTAAAGCGCGCCCAGGTGGAAGGCCACCCGGGCTACCCGGTGTTCACCCGCAAGCCGAACACCGATGTGTCCTATCTTGCAAATGCGCGCCGGATGTTTGCGAACATCGATGCGCTGTATCCGATGTTCGCGACGCACAACGCGCAGACCATTGCGGCGATTTACCAGATGTCCTCGGTGTTGCTGGAGGAACAAGAAACGAGGAACAAGAAACGAGTAGAAGCGGGAACGTTGGCGGATAGCT
>JBDSUI010000036.1:0-12408 GCA_039927795.1 Pseudoxanthomonas sp. | reverse complement strand
CCGCTGGCAGCATCCAACTGGAAGTCGAGCTCCGCATTCTGCCTGCCAGTGTTATCCGAACGAGCGCGCGTCCAAGGCCATGCCACCCATCTGCACAGCATGGTGCAGCCGGGATGCAACTGCATGGTGACCACCAGCGCCCAGCGCGACATAGAGTGGATAGAGGTGTTCGGTGGTGCGAGGGTTGCGCCGCGCCTCCGGCAGTTCCTGCCAGTCCAGCGCAGCTTGCAGCTCACTGGCCAGTAGCTTCGCGTTGAGGGCATCGGTGAACGCCTGGGCCCACGGATGAATCGAGGCATCTGCATCTTGCAAAGCCAGTTCGCGCAAATTGCGCGAATACCCGCCGGAACCGATGACCACCACGCCGTCGTCGCGCAATGGAGCCAGTGCGCGCCCCACCTCTTAGTTCCAGGTCGAGGTCTGCGAAGGATTCAACGACAACGCCACCACCGGAATGTCTGCGTCCGGGAACATGCCCCGAAGCGGCACCCAGGTGCCATGGTCAATTCCGGCAAGCTCATCGACACGGGCGTCGAACCCGCCGTTCGTGAGCTGGCTGGCGATTGCGGCGGCCAGTAACCGAGCGCCTTGGGTGGGGCACTGGATTTCATATAAAGGCCTCGGGAAACCGCCGGCGTCATGGATGGTTTCCCTTGTCAGACCAGGAGTGACAGTCGGATCCGTCGGCATGAAACGCGCCGACGCCACGCCCACCGCCCGTGGTCGCCGCAATGAGGTGCCCAATCGGTCGATAACGCGGGCCGCGGGCGGAGCCTCCCGCGCCATCATCGGCGAGCCGTGGGACAGGAAGAGCGAAGGCAGCGATCTGGTGTTCATGGGGCAAAAGACGGGGTGAAGCGATTACGGCCAAGCACCGGGGCTCGATCGAGCTGTTGCAGGATCAGCTTGTGCGTTGTTGTGAAGTGGCAGTGGATTGTGCGAGTCGCCGGCGGGATTCGAGAATGCATCCATGAAAGATGGAGCGTGGCGCCAGGACTCCAGCCCAAGCAGACGCAGATGATCGCCCCAACAACCTGTCGCAGGCCCAAGCCTGCGGGCTAGATAGCCTCATGTGCGGGTGCGCCTGCCGGGCGCTCCGAAAGCGGACCGACCACCCGCTTGATGGGGCATATAAGAGGTGATGTGGAGAATCAGGCGTGGGGCAGGTAGCAGGCCGGTCTTCAGTGCCGGTATTCATGAACATGTACCGTGCGGCCCGCTGTGAGATACTGCGGCGCGTTGGTTGGCCGTGAGTTGTTATGGTACCGTTAACGTCGCCTTCACACGGACGCGCATAACCTTTCCTGGATGGCGTGCAGACATGGCCGTCTGAACTACTAAATAAAAGCTGGACCCTGTAGCGAAGTACTCCGGTTCCTCTATATCTGATTTCTTTTAAGGAGTTGCAAATGAATAAGAAAATTCTCTGTGCCGCAATGTTGGCCAGCTTGAGCTGGGCGCAGGCCGCTTCCGCTCAGGAGTTCGACGACCGTTGGTACCTGACCGGTTCGGCCGGCTTCAACCTGCAGGACGAAGACCGTCGTACCGACGACACTCCGTTCGTCACCCTGGGCCTGGGCAAGTTCATCAGCCCGAACTGGTCGGTCGACGGTGAGCTGAACTACCAGAACCCGAGCTTTGACAGCGGCGTTGTTGGTGCCAACAACGATCTGAACTGGAGCCAGTACGGCATTTCCTTCGACCTGCGCCGCCATTTCATCGCGGAAGGTCGTGGCTGGAACCCGTACCTCTTGGCCGGCCTGGGCTACCAGCGTTCGGAAGAAGAGTACAACAATTTCCCGAACCCGAATTCGCCGGGTCAGCGCAAGGAAGGTAACTTCGCCGCCAAGGTCGGCGTTGGTCTGCAGACGACCTTCGAAAAGCGTATTGCAGTGCGTGCAGAGCTGGCCTATCGCGCCGACTTTGACGATTCCAGCGTCGCTGCGGAAACCGGCTTGGCCCAGGGTTCGCAGTATCCGCACCAGCAGGAAGAGAGCTTTTTCGGCGACGTCCTGGCTTCGGTTGGCGTCGTGATTCCGCTTGGCTCGCGCGCCATGGCCGAGCCGGTTGCTCCGCCGGTTGCACCGAACTGCGCAGACCTGGATGACGACGGCGACGGCGTCAACAACTGCAACGACAAGTGCCCGGGTTCGCAGGCTGGCCAGACCATCGGACCGGACGGTTGCCCGGTTTCCGTGGCGATCGACCTGAAGGGTGTCAACTTCAACTTCGACAAGGCCACGCTGCGTCCGGACGCGATCGCGATCCTGAGCGAAGCCACCGAAATCCTGAAGCGTTACCCGGATCTGCGCGTTGAAGTCGCCGGCCACACTGACCAGTGCGGCAAGGATGGCTACAACCAGGGCCTGTCCGAGCGTCGCGCCAAGGCTGTGTATGACTACCTGACCACGAACGGCGTTGACGCCGGCCGTCTGGCGGGCCCGAATGGCTACGGCGAAAGCCGTCCGCTGGAAGACCTGGGCCAGGCCTTCCCGGCTTGCAAGAGCGAGAAGAACCGTCGTACAGAGCTGAACGTCCAGAACTAATCGGACGCAGGTTCACGCAAGACCAGAAGCCCGGCCTAGTGCCGGGCTTCTTTTTTATGCGCCGAGGCCGGCCATTGGCGCCTGCCAGCTACAGGGTCGCAAGCTTGCAAAGCAGCTCCCGGTGTTCGCGTTCCTTGATATTGCGGGCGTCGCTTTCTAAACTCGGGTACACATCCAGTCCGGGTTTCCCAATGCGCCGCATCGTTGTCTCCAGCTTGCTTGCCCTCTGCGTTATCCCGGCTGCCAATGCCGTTCAAAATTGTGCCGCCAGCGCGCTGACCGCACCGCTGGGTTCTACGCAGAACAAGCTGTCACCGGTTGCCTCGGAATTGTTTGCGTACACCAATCCGCTGGGCGCCCCTAGCGGAGTGCTGGCGCATGCCTACGACGAAGCACAATCAGTAGATCGCGTATTGCTGAGGATGCGGGTCCAGGCCTGCCAGAACGTGGCGATGGCCATGCCGGTACCAAGCGTCGCCAGTCCCAACGATCCAGCTGCCTACAAGCCCAAGACCGAGTTTGACAATACGCCGTGGCGCTTCGACATGACCCAGAACGGCAAGCGTATGACCGCTGATGAATTCGACGCGTGGATGAAATCGCGTGGTGTACGCGTGGTCAAGGGACCGCCTGCCGTAGCCGTGCCTGCGGCGGTTGCTGCACCGGTCGAACCGGTGAACAAGTAATCCATCGCCCGCCCCTGTCTGCGGGCGCGCGCAAGGAATAGCCGTGGTTGCGAAAATTGCCGTCTCTTCTGCGCACAAGGCCGTGCGGCACGGGCTGGCGCGGACCTTGTCGAAGTTGGGGCTGTGCTCGCGCACCGAGGCTTCTGCATGGATAAAGGCCGGGCGCGTCTCGGTGGATGGTCGGGTGATCAGGGATAGCGAATTCCCGGTAGTGCGCGGCGTCCAACACATTGCTGTGGACGGGGCGGAAGTCGGTCAGGGCGTGGCTCGCTATCTGATGCTGAACAAGCCGCGTGGCCTGGTCACGAGCGCACATGACGAACGCGATCGCGACACCGTCTACCGCTGTTTCGACGGTGCAGATCTTGGCTGGGTCGCACCGGTTGGACGCCTGGACAAGGCTAGCGAGGGGCTGTTGCTGTTCGCCAATGATCCCGAATGGGCCGCACGCATCACCGATCCGGCAACCGGCCCCTGCAAGACCTATCACGTGCAGATTGACCGGATACCCGATGCACTTCTGTTGACCCGGCTGGGTGCCGGCGTGTGCGTGGATGGCGAGCTGCTGCGCGCAAGCTCAGCCACGGTCCTGCGCTGCGGCGCCACCAACGCGTGGCTGGAGATCGTGCTGGACGAAGGCCGCAACCGACAGATACGACGGCTGTTGAAAGCATTCGATGTCAACGTGCTGCGGCTTGTCCGCATTGCCGTGGGTGATCTGATGCTGGGCGACCTGCCCAAGGGCCAGTGGCGTGATCTGAGTGCGGCCGAAGCTGCCGGCCTGATTGGCCGGACCAGCTAGCGCCGGCGACCGCGCGTCGTGCTCAGTGTTTCAGGACCCCCAGCTCCCGCCCGATCCGGGTGAAGGCGTCGATCGCCTGATCCAGATGCTGGCGCGTATGCGCGGCGCTGATCTGGGTGCGGATACGGGCCTGGTGCTTGGCCACCACCGGGAAGAAGAAGCCGATGGCATAGATGCCTTCTTCCAGCAGTCGCTCGGCGAATCGCTGCGCCAGCGGCGCGTCGTACAGCATCACGGGACTGATGGGGTGTTCGCCCGGACGCAGGTCAAAGCCGGCGGCGGTCATTTTCTGGCGGAAGTAGCGGGTATTACCGGCAAGGGTGTCGCGCAGATCACCCGCTGAGGCCAGCATGTCGAATGCCTTGATGCCTGCGGCCACGACGTGTGGCGGCAGCGAATTGGAAAACAGATACGGGCGCGAGCGCTGTCTGAGCAATTCGACGACTTCCTGCTTCGCCGTGGTAAAGCCGCCAAGCGCGCCGCCCATGGCCTTGCCCAGGGTGCCGGTGATGATGTCGATGCGGTCCAGCACACCTTTGACTTCTGCAGACCCGCGGCCGGTCGCGCCCAGGAAGCCGGTGGCATGGCACTCGTCGATATGCACCAGTGCGCCGTACTGCTTGGCGAGCGCGGTGATTTCATCCAGCGGTGCAATGAAGCCGTCCATGGAGAACACGCCGTCGGTGGTGATCAACTTGGTCCTGCAGCCGGCTGCCTGGGCCGCCTGCAGCTGAGCTTCCAGATCGCCCATGTCGCAATTGGCATAACGGAAACGCTTGGCCTTGCAAAGGCGCACGCCGTCGATGATGGAAGCATGGTTGAGCGCGTCGGAAATGACGGCGTCGTTTTCGCCCAGCAGCGGTTCGAACAAGCCGCCGTTGGCGTCGAAACATGCCGCGTAAAGGATGGTGTCCTCTTTGCCGAAGAAATCGGCGATCTTCGCTTCCAGTTGCTTGTGCAGATCCTGGGTGCCGCAGATGAAGCGCACGCTGGCCATGCCGAAACCGTGGCTATCCAGCGCTTCCTTCGCAGCCTGGATTATGTCGGGATGGTCAGCCAGCCCCAGATAGTTGTTGGCACAGAAATTCAGCACTTTGCGGCCATCGGCCAGTTCAATCTCGGCCGATTGCGGGCTGCTGATGATGCGCTCGGACTTGAACAGCCCCTGCGCGCGGATGGCATCGAGTTCGGCAGCGTAATGGGAAGTCAGGGAGTCTTGCATGGCCATCGTGGGCTTCGGTAAAGGCCTGCAGTTTAGCAATCCAACCTGCAGGCAAGGCCGCCTTCAATCCGGGTCATGCCCAGATTGCATAAGTCGTGGGAGTTAATTCATTTCTCCTTGGCAATGTGCATGCGCAGCATCTACAGTCCAGCCGACAACCCTATTCAGGAACTGCCGTGAGATCAGGATTGAACGCAAACAACCGCAAAGGCACACGCGCATGGCTGGCTGGCGCGCTGACGTGCGCCTTCGTGCTTCCTGCGTCGGCGCAGGAAAAACTGACCCTCGAACAGCTGCAGCTTCGGCTGGAAGCGCTTGAGCGTCGCGTCAGTGGCCCCGCCGATACAGCGGGCGAACCTAGCGATGTAGAGGAACCTGCTCTGGCTGACCTGGACCAGCGCCTGCGCCTGCTGGAGCGCAAGCTGCAGCTGCAGCAGGACGAACCCGTGGTCATGGCCAATGACGCGCCCGTGATTGCGGTCAACGACAAGGGCGCGTCGTTCAAGTCGGCCAGCGGTGATTACGAGGTCCGGATTCGCGGGCTGATCCAGGGTGACGGTCGATTCTTCCTGGACGGCGCGCCGTCGAGCAACGATACCTTCCTGCTGCGCACCGCGCGCCCCATCATCGAAGGCACGCTGGGCAAGCTGGTCGCGTTTCGACTGACGCCGGAATTCGCGGGTGACAGCGTCAGCATTGTCGATGCCTACGTGGACCTGCGCTTCGATCCCGCCTACACCGTGCGTGCAGGCAAGTTCACCTCACCGGTGGGTCTGGAACGCCTGCAGTCGTCCTCGGCGCTGGCGGACGTTGAACGTGCGCTTCCCAGCGAACTGGCGCCCAATCGTGACATTGGCATCCAGTTGCACGGCGACGTGGCGCAAGGGCGGGTGAGCTACGCCCTGGGCGTGTTCAACGGTACGGTCGATGGCCGCGACGCGGTGACCAGCAACCCGGACAACGAGTTTGAGTATGCAGGCCGCATCTTCTTCGAACCGTTCAAGAACGAAGACAACGCCTGGGCCGGTCTGGGTTTCGGTATTGGCGCCAGCGTCGGCGACAAGCAAGGCAACGGCAACAATTTCCTGCCGCGCTATCGCACGCCGGGCCAGGTCCAGTTCTTCAACTATCTGGGAACGGTGCTGGCCGATGGCAGGCAGAGCCGCCTCTCGCCGCAGGGCTATTACTACCGCAACGGGTTCGGATTGCTTGCCGAGTACATCGTGTCCTCGCAGGAAGTCAGCCTTGGCGGCGTGCGCGACGAGTTTTCCCACAAGGCGTGGCAAGCCACCGCCAGTTATGTGCTGACCGGTGAGGATGCGAGCTATCGCGGCGCGGTAAAACCGTCGCAGCCTTTCAATCCCGGCCAGGGCAGCTGGGGCGCAGTGGAGCTGGTGGGTCGTTATGGCGTGCTGGAAGTGGACGAAGACGCGTTCCCCCTGTTCGCCGATCCTGCGCGCTCTTCCAGTGAAGCGTCGTCGTGGACGCTGGGCTTGAACTGGTACCTCAACAGCAACCTCAAGCTGGTGGCGAATTACCTGCAGACCCGTCTGGAAGGTGGCGCGCCGGGCGGTGCTGATCGCGAGACCGAGAAAGCAGTATTCACCCGCATGCAAGTAGCATTTTGAATATCGGAGTTTCCGCATGAAGCCGCCTTCTGTTTCATCACTGCTACGCATCGTGCTGCTTGCCTTTGGCCTGACCATTGCCACCGCTGCCATGGCCAGCGAAGTGAAACTGCTCAATGTTTCCTATGATCCTACCCGGGAGTTGTACAAGGATTTCAATGCCGCATTCGCCAGGCAGTGGCAGCGGCAGAAGGCACAGAACGTAGAGATTGAAACCTCGCACGGCGGCTCGGGCAAGCAGGCGCGCTCTGTGATGGACGGGCTGGAAGCGGATGTCGTGACCCTGGCGCTGGCTTACGATGTTGATTCCATTGCCCAGCGCGCCAGGCTGCTGCCGGCGGGCTGGCAGAAACGATTGCCGGAAAACAGCACGCCCTATACCTCGACCATCGTGTTCCTGGTGCGCAAGGGCAACCCGAAAAACATCAAGGACTGGCCGGACCTGCTGCGCCCCGGCGTGGCGGTGATCACGGCCAATCCCAAGACCTCCGGTGGTGCGCGCTGGAACTACCTGGCAGCGTGGGCCTACGGGCTGAAGATCTTCAAGGGTGACCAGACCAAGACCCGCAAGATGATGCGGGCGCTGTTCCGCAACGTGCCAGTGCTGGACAGCGGTGCTCGCGGCTCCACTACCACGTTTGCGCAGAACGGCATTGGTGACGTGCTGCTGACATGGGAAAACGAGGCCTTCCTTTCCATCCGCGAAAAGGGGCGGGACAAGTTCGAAATCGTGGTGCCGAAGCTGTCGATACTGGCCGAGCCGCCGGTCGCGCTGGTGGACAAGAATGTGGACAAGCACGGCACCCGCGAAGTGGCGCAGGCTTACCTGCAATACCTGTACTCGCCGGAAGGCCAGAAGATCGCCGCCAGGCATTATTACCGCCCGCGCTACCCGCAGTATGCCGACGCGGCCGATATAGCGCGCTTCCCCAAGGTGGAGCGGGTGACGGTAGAAGCGGTGTTTGGTTCCTGGGCCAAGGCGCAGGCGACGCACTTCGCAGAAGGCGGTGTGTTTGACCAGATCCAGGCGGAAAAGTAGTTCGTGGCGGCAGTGACGTCTCCCCTGTTGATGGCAGTGCCAGGCAAGCGCGTGCTGCCCGGATTCGGCCTGAGCCTGGGCATTACCTTGGCCTGGCTGGGCGTGGTAGTGCTGATCCCACTCGCCGGCCTGTTCGTCAAGGCCGGCGGACTGGGGCTGCAGGGCTTGTGGGACATATGGAGCCAGCCGCGCGTGGTGTCCGCGCTGAAACTCAGCTTCGGCACCGCATTTGCTGCCGCGGCCTTCAATTCATTGATGGGCACGCTGGTGGCGTGGGTGTTCGTGCGTTATCGATTTCCGGGCAAGCGTATTTTTGATGCCATGATCGACCTGCCGTTCGCACTGCCCACGGCGGTCGCGGGCATCGCACTGACTGCGCTGTATGGGCCATCGGGCTGGATAGGGCAATGGCTGGAAAAGGCTGGCATCAAGGTTGCCTATACGTGGCTGGGCATCGTGGTGGCGCTGGTGTTTGTAGGCCTGCCGTTCGTGGTACGGGTGGTGCAGCCTGTACTGGCTGAAGTGGAGCGCGAACGGGAAGAGGCAGCTGCGACCTTGGGTGCCAACCGTTGGCAGACCATCCGCCACGTGGTTCTGCCTGCGCTGTGGCCAGCGATGCTGGCCGGCTTCGGACTGGCCTTCGCGCGTGGCGTGGGTGAATACGGTTCGGTCATCTTCATTGCGGGCAATCTGCCAGGGCTGACGGAAATAGCACCGCTGCTGATTACCTTCCGCCTGGACGAATACGACTACGCCAGTGCCACCGCTATCGCCCTGGCCATGCTGCTGCTGTCGCTGGCCTTGCTGCTGGCCATCAACAGCGTGCAGTCTTGGCTGGCGCGGCGTGGAGGGGCAGGATGAGTGATGCCCATACCGTTGCCGACGGTCCGTCATTGCGGCAGGCTGCTGAGGTGACCAGGCTCGTCGATATTCATCCGGCTTCGGCACTCACCGAGCCGCGTTGGGTACAGCTCGTGCTTATCGTGTTGGCGCTGGGCTTCCTGCTGGGTTTCCTGTTGCTGCCTTTGCTGCTGGTTTTCGTGGAAGCGTTGCGGGCTGGCCTGCCCACGTTCCTGGCAGCCATTACCGAAGCCGACACCTGGTCTGCGATTCGCCTGACCCTGCTGGTGACTGCGCTGGTGGTGCCACTGAACCTGGTATTCGGTGTGGCCGCCGCGTGGGCGGTGAGCAAGCATGCGTTTCCTGGCAAACGCCTGTTGGTGAGCCTGATCGATCTGCCGTTTGCGGTGTCGCCGGTGGTGGCAGGCCTGGTGTTTGTGCTGATCTTCGGCGCGCAGGGCTGGGCCTGGCCGCTGATCGACGAAGGCTGGTATTTCAACCTGCCGGCATTGGGCCAGTACCACTTGCAGTTGCCCAAGGTCATCTTCGCCGTGCCCGGCATTGTGCTGGCCACCTTGTTCGTCACCTTCCCGTTTATCGCCCGCGAATTGATGCCGTTGATGGAGCAGCAAGGCAGCGACGAAGAACTCGCAGCGCTGAGTCTGGGCGCCAGCGGCTGGCAGATGTTCTGGCGTGTAACTCTGCCCAATATCCGCTGGGCGCTGTTGTACGGCGTGCTGTTGTGCAGTGCGCGGGCGATGGGGGAATTTGGTGCGGTATCGGTGGTTTCCGGCCATATCCGCGGCCGTACCAACACTTTGCCGCTGCATGTCGAGGTGCTCTACAACGATATTTCCGGCAGCTACAGCGCCGCCTTTGCGGTGGCCTCGCTGCTTGCACTCAGCGCGCTGGTCACGCTGGTGCTGAAGGCCTGCCTGGAATGGCGGCACCGCGATTCCCTGGCTGCCAACCGACGTCATTGAAGAGGGTTCCATGAGCATCCGCATCGAGAACATCAGCAAGCGCTTCGGCGATTTCGCTGCACTGGACGACATCAGCCTTGACGTGCGCGAAGGCGAGTTGCTGGCATTGCTGGGGCCGTCGGGTTCCGGCAAGACCACCTTGTTGCGGGTCATTGCGGGACTGGAACCGGCCGGCGCCGGCCGCGTATTCCTGGCCGGCGAGGATGCCTCGCAGCTCAGCGTGCAGGCGAGGCGGGTGGGATTCGTGTTCCAGCATTACGCGTTGTTCCGGCACATGAATGTGCGCGAGAACATCGCCTTCGGGCTGCGCGTGAGACGTGGCGACGCGCGCTGGCCGGAGCCGCGCATCCGCGAACGCGTCACCGAACTGCTGGCGTTGGTGCAACTGGATGGCCTGGGGTCCAGGTTTCCCTCGCAACTTTCTGGAGGGCAGCGTCAGCGTGTGGCCCTGGCGCGGGCGTTGGCGATCGAGCCGCGCGTACTGCTGCTGGATGAACCTTTTGGTGCGCTGGATGCACAAGTACGGCGCGACCTGCGGCGCTGGCTGCGCGAGATCCACGACCGCACCGGCTTGACCACAGTGTTCGTCACCCATGATCAGGAGGAAGCGCTGGAGCTTGCCGACCGCGTGGCCATTCTCAATCGGGGGCGCATCGAACAACTGGGCAGCCCAGCGGATACTTACGACCATCCTGCCAGTCCGTTCGTGTATTCCTTCGTGGGTGCGGTCAATCGCTTGCCCGGGCATTGGCGCGGGGGTGACCTTGAAGTAGCCGGCTTACGCTTGCCCGCACCGGCAGGCCTGCAAGGGCAAGGCGCAATGGAGTTGTATGTGCGCCCGGAGCATCTACGCCTGGTGCACACGCCTGAAGCAGGCTGGCCGGCGACCGTGCTGACCAGCCAGCGCAGTGGCGCACGCCAGCGTGTGCGAGCGCGCTTGCGTGACAGTGACGCGGAAATCGAGTTCGAGCTGCCCGCCGGATTGGGCACGCCGACGCACGCCGTTGGTGCGCAACTCACCCTGGGCGCGACCCATTTTGGCGTGTTCCCGCGGTAGCGAAAACCGGGCGCTTCTGCCCGCAAACTTTGTGGAAAATTTACGCGTGCAGTACTTGACGAGGTTCATGCTGCGTCGCAATATCATTCGGGTTAAGAAAACGTAAATCAGTGATCGCAGGTCTGTCGCCGCAATCACCCCGATCGTCATCACGGAGAACCCCGCATGAAAGTAGTCAAGCTCAGTTTCGCAGTTGCACTCGTTCTGGCGGCGCTGCCGCTGGTGTCTTTCGCGCAGGATTCGGACGTGGTGGTGGAAGAGGAAGCGCAGTCTCCTTTCAGCATCTCCCTGGCGGCCACCACTGACTATGTGTTCCGTGGCGTTTCCCAGACCGATGGTGGCCCCGCCTTCCAGGCCGGCGTGACCTACGCGGCGCCATTCGGCCTGTACGCGGGCGTGTGGGGCTCCAATGTCGATTACGGCAGTGGTGGTTTTGAAACCGATTATTTCGTTGGCTGGAACGCCGATCTCAACGACAGCTGGAACCTGGACCTGGGCGCCACCCGTTACACCTACTCTGGCGACAACGGCGGCAGCGGTGACTACAACGAACTGATTGGCAAGATCACCTGGAGCGGCCCGGTTACCGTGACCGGCTTGCTGGCCTATGCCCCCGATTACGGCGACCTGGCCCCGAAAGCAAAGGCCAGCTATGCCAGTCTGGGCGCCTCCTATGACCTGGGCGAAACCGGCTTCAGCCTGGGCGCGTCAGTTGGCTACACTTCAATCGATTTCGGTGATGAAACCATCGCGGGCGAGCGGTTTGATTATGGCGTCAGCGACTACTTCGACGGCTCGGTCTCGGTCAGCAAGGGCTTCGGCCCGGCGACTGCAACCCTGGGTTACTACGACACTTTCAACTCCGATGCCGACGAGCTGAAGGCGTTGCCGGGTGACTACTACGAAGACCGCGTCGCCTTGACCATTTCCGTCGAGATTCCGTGAACCGGCGTTAGTAGCAACGCACAAGAAAAGGGCGCCGCAAGGCGCCCTTTTCTTGCTTTTACTACCGGATCAGTTCCAGCTGAGGACAATCTTGCCGGCCTTGCCGGCTTCCATCAGGTCGAAGCCCTTCTGGAAATCGTCTATCGGCATCTGGTGGGTCAGCACCTTGCCCAGCGGAAAGCCACCCAGCACCAGTTGCGTCATCTTGTACCAGGTCTCGTACATTTTTCTGCCGTAGATGCCCTGCACGGTCAGACCCTTGAAAATGATGCGCTCCCAGTCGACGCCCGCGCCCTTGGGCAGGATGCCCAGCAGTGCGATCTTGCCGCCGTGGTACATGCAGTCGAGCATGTCGTTGAACGCGGTGGGGTTGCCGCTCATTTCCAGACCTACGTCGAAGCCTTCCATGTGCAGGTCGACCATGACTTCCTTGAGTGACTGATTGGCTACGTTGACCACGCGCGTGGCGCCCATGTCCGCGGCCAGCTTCAGGCGAAAATCGTTGACGTCGGTGACCACGACATTGCGCGCGCCGACGTGTTTGCACAGGCCGGCGGCGATCACGCCGATGGGACCGGCGCCGGTGATCAGCACGTCTTCGCCGACCACGTCGAATTCCAGCGCGCAATGCGCGGCGTTGCCGAAGGGGTCGAAAAAAGC
>JBDSUI010000035.1:0-2845 GCA_039927795.1 Pseudoxanthomonas sp. | reverse complement strand
CTGACCCCGTTGATGTAAGCCGCGGCCGGGCAGGCCAGGAAGGCAATGGCCGCGGCAATTTCATCGGCTTCGGCAAAACGCCCTACCGGTACGGTTGCCAACATGCCGGCAGCGACCGCATCGCGTGACTTGCCGCTGGCGGCCGAGCGGTCGTCCAGGATCTGTTCCAGTCGCTGGGTGCGCGTGTAGCCGGGCAAGACGTTGTTGACGGTGACGCCCAGCGGACCCAGCTCGCGCGAAAGCGTCTTGGCCCAGCTGGCCACGGCGCCGCGGATGCTGTTGGACACCCCCAGGTTGGCGATGGGCTCCTTCACCGAGGTGGAAATCACATTGACGATGCGGCCCCACTGCGCGGCCTGCATACCCGGCAGGACCGACTGCACGAGGATCTGGTTGGCCAGCAGGTGTTTATGGAACGCATCCAGATAACTTTCCGCACTTGCATCGATCGCACGGCCGCCCGGCGGACCACCGCTGTTGTTGATGAGGATATGGACCGGCCGCGCCAAAGCCAGTGCCTGCACTTTGGCCGCCAGATCCACATGGCAGCTGACGTCGGCAGCGATCCAGGCGTGCCGTTGTCCGGCGGCCTGGCAGGGCAGGGCAGCGGCCACCAGCTCCAGCGCGTCGGCACGCCGGGCCAGCACGGTGACGCTGGCACCCAGCAGCGCCAGTTCCCTGGCAGCGGCGCGGCCAATGCCGTCGGAGCCTCCGCAGACCAGTGCGTGCTTGCCGTCAAGATTCAGGTCCATTGGCTTCCTCAGTCCCGGGGTTGTTGTTGCAGGCGGTCGCGCATCAGTGCCGCGACCTCGTGTGCCTGCGGGTCCGCAAGCCTCTGCAGTCCTGCGATCGCGCCCCGCACGTTGGCGACGGGGTGGTTCTGGCTGAGCTTGAAGGTCAGTTCGATGTCTGCCGGCACGAGACGGAAACCGGTGATGCCGCGCAACTGGCTACGGTGGCCTGGACGCTCGTGTTCGTAGCACCAGTCGCCGCCCAGCTCCGACTCGTGTCGCGTACTCAGCCGCTCGACAATGCCTGCCAGGAATGACTCGTCTTCCGAAGGCTGCAGGGTCCCGCGCAGATGCGCCACCGCATAGTTCCAGGTGGGTACCCGCGAGGCTGCTTCCTTGTCCGCGTACCAGCCAGGCGAGATATAGGCCTGCGGCCCATGCACGATCACCAGCGCGGGACCGGCATGCCGGGCCTGCGGGTTGGCCCTGGCCCAGTGGCCTTCGATCCGCACCGCTGCAGCAGCGCGCGAGTAGAGCACCGGCAGGTGAGCGACCATCGGAGCGTCGCCGAATGTGGTGATCAAGGTGACGAAAGAATTACGCGCCAGCAATCCGTCCAGCGCTGCCAGGTCGGTTTCGGCGAAGGCGCGTGGCGTGTACATCGGCGCGCTTTCAGGCGCGCGCGCCCAGCGACTGCACCATCAGGGCGCGCAGGGCTGCGTCATCCTTGGCGCGCGGCGGCGCCACTTCATCCAGCGAGAATCCGCGTTCCAGCGCATCGTCTTCGTCCAGCCCGTCAAACGCCACGAACTCCGCATCGAACAAGGCCGCACGCGCGGTATCGTCGCTGTCGTAGCTGAGCGTGTTGCCATCGCTGTCGAACACTTCTGCGGTGCCGGCCTCGCACATGCGCAGCCGTGCCCAGACCAGCATCCGTCCCAGCGAAGCGACGTACCACTGATACTCGTTGGCGTAGCCGATGGGGGCGTCGATCAAGCCGCTCAAGACAGCAGCTCCGAGATCAGCCACATCAGCGCCGCGCAGAACAGCCCGCCGAAGATGACCAGCAGCGACACCTTGGCCGGGGTTGCCAGGCCGGTCAGTGCGCGATCCTGGGTCTGGCGATACCGCCCACTCAGAAGCCAGCCCAGCGCGACCGGCTTGAGGAAGGCACCGGTTCCGAATTCTGCGGTAATGGCCGGATGCCGGTCACGCACGTGCACCAGGGTCAGCGGCCAGAAAATAACGAATGCGCAGAAGCCAGCAATGGCGGTAGCGAAGAACAACAAGGCGAAGAACAGGATCATTGATCAGAACTCCGCCGTGCCGGGCGCGCGCGGGTAGGGGATCGAGTCACGGATGTTGGACAGGCCGCAGACATAGACCACCAGGCGCTCGAAACCAAGGCCGAAGCCGGCATGCGGCACCGTGCCGTAACGGCGGAAGTCGCGGTACCAGCCGTAATGCGTCGCGTCCAGGCCGAACTGGGCCATGCGCGAATCCAGCACGTCCAGTCGCTCTTCGCGCTGGGAACCGCCGATGATCTCGCCGATGCCCGGCGCCAGTACGTCCATTGCTGCAACGGTCTTGCCGTCGTCGTTGAGGCGCATGTAGAACGCCTTGATGTGCTCGGGATAGTTGGTGACCACCACCGGCCTGCCCACATGCTGCTCGGTCAGCCAGCGCTCGTGTTCGGTCTGCAGGTCCAGGCCCCATTCGACCGGGAAATCGAACTTCTGCTTCGACTCCTGCAACAGCGTGATGGCATCGGTGTATTCGATGCGCTCGAACGGCGCATTGACGAAGTCCTCCAGCTTGCTGATCGCGGTCTTGTCGACGCGTTCGGCCAGGAAGGCCAGGTCGTCCTGGCGTTCTTCCAGCACCGCGCGGAACAGGTACTTGAGGAATTCCTCGGCCACGCGCGCGTCTTCGGTCAGATCGGCAAAGGCGATTTCCGGCTCGATCATCCAGAACTCCGCCAGGTGGCGGGTGGTGTTGCTGTTCTCGGCGCGGAAAGTCGGGCCAAAGGTGTAGACCTTGCTCAGCGCCAGGCAATACGCTTCCACGTTGAGCTGCCCGGACACGGTGAGGAAGGTTTCCTTGCCGAAGAAATC
>JBDSUI010000034.1:0-5015 GCA_039927795.1 Pseudoxanthomonas sp. | reverse complement strand
CAGCAGGTGCGCGGACGGCGGGAAATGGGCAGGCATCTGGCGGCTATAGTCACCGAAGCGCCATTGCCGCGTAAAGCCTTGGGGGCGACGCGCGGGACAGTAAACGGTAGTTCATCAGCGCACGGGGAGCGCTCGCAGGAAGTGGGCAGCGGTCACGTCGTCGCAGCTTATTCCGGTTATTGATCAGGCCCGCCCAGTTGAAAGCGCGGATGCGCAGCTGCGAATTCCGGGATGGAAAACAGGCGCTCGCCGACCGCCGCGGCGCGGGGAAACTCGGCAAGGTCGACACCGAAACGCGCCGCGCCCACCAGATGGCTGGCCAATGCAAGGTCGGCAATGCTCAGCGCCTTGCCGTGGCAGCGCGTGGCGCGAGGCGTAAGTTGCGCTTCGTAGGCAACCAGTCCCTCGCGGAACCAGTGCGCAGACCACGCCCGGCCTGCACCTTCATCCGCACCAAATTGCCTGGCCAACCTGGCCTGCACGCGTGGCACTACCAGCGGATGGGAATCGGCGGCCGTCAACAGGAACAGCGATCGCACGATGGCGCGCCCTTCGCGATCGGGCGGCAGCAGGGGTGGGGTCGGATAGCTTTCTTCCAGCCATTCCAGGATGGCCAGACTTTGCGTAAGTGGCCGGCGCGTGCCGCCTTCCAGGGCAGGCACCGCCCGCGCGGGATTGAGTTTCCGGAACTGCGGCAAGTCGTGCGCACCGACCCTGAGGTCGTGAGCGCGCTCTTCGAACGCGACGCCTTTCAGGTTGAGCGCAATACGCACCCGATAGGTCGCAAGAGACAGCCAGAACGAGTGCAGGATCAACATCGTTTTCTCCCGGAAGATGTTCAGGTCCAGTGCTTAAATTGCGTCCGGCAACCCGTCGGCAGAACGCCTGGGCAACGCGTGATGCCCGACCCTGCATGCGGTGGGCCAGGCCCATCCTGTACCACTTGGATCCAAAGAGTGTGCTCCACGCCGTCCGCATGATTCCGAAGCACACTCAGTAACCAGCTCCGGCCCCTTTACTTCATCCTGTTGAATGCAATGACGGCGGCCTCCTGACCTAGGCTCTGGCGGATCAAGAGCCGCCCTGCGCTTGCTCCAGCGCACGAATCATTCCGACGCCAAGCGAACAACTTGCTGCGTCGGCTTTTTATCAACAGTGATGCGGCATCCGCAGGATGGATTCGGCAATACGATTGCGCATAAGCGCGCTGGCAGAAGGCACTAGTTTGCGAGCAACTTCAGATAGGCGCGGATGCGCTTTGCGTTGGCTCCCACGTCGCTCTTGCCGACGCGCGACACCGAACGCACGTCGATGCGGGAGCCAGTGTCTTTTGCTTCGACGCGAATCACCACGTCATCCTTGAAGCCGAACCAGCGCGTGGTGGCGGTGGCTTCGATACGGCCGGCGGCAGGGTCGCTGGCGACGATCTCCCAGCCCATTGCACGAGCGGCCTGCAGCGCGCGATCGAACGCAGGTCCTGGCGCTTCGTCAGTCACGTAGGCTTGGATATCGGGATACGCGCGGGTCTGTTCGCGTGCAACCTGCTCGCCGCCGTAGATGGCCGGATTGGCCGCATTGGCGCGCAGTGGCAGGATCGCCACGAACTCGGGCGGACGCACGGTATCGGTGCTGATGTCGTGGATGGCCGGCACCTGCTTGGCCTGCCGCATCATGTTCCAGGGCAGGAATGCTACCCCAAGGCCCAGTAGCAGCGCGATTGCGAGCAGTGCGACGTTGCCGCTGCGTACCGAGGGGACCAGAAGCAGCACGAACGCAATGACGCTGGCAGCAAGACCCACCAACACCGCCCAGCGCAGCAGGCCCAGGCCCATGCGGAAATCCCACAGCGCCAGTCGGGTGCCTGGCCCTGCCAGCAGCAGAATGAGTGCGGCGATGACGGCGATAGCAAGGGCGATGCGGGGCAGGGTCATGCGGCTCTCCATTGGAAGTGCGTGGCGGGCCAGGCGCGCGCTTGCAAATGCCCGGCCGCGTAGTCATTGCGGCCAGACAGTGTGACCGGCCTCAGCCCGGATTGCCCCATATTTCCTGCAGACGCTGGTCGCGACCGCAGCTGAAGCGGTAGTACTTGTAGCGAAGCGGATTCTTTTTGTAGTAATCCTGGTGGTAAGACTCGGCCGGATAGAAGGTCGCGCTGGCTTCGACCCGGGTGGCGATGGGCTGTTTGAAGCGCGGGTCTTTTTCCTGTGCGCGCTTGCTGGCTTCGGCCTCGCGGCGTTGCGCATCGCCGATGGGGAAGATGGCGCTACGGTACTGGCTACCGGCGTCGCAGAACTGCCGATCGACCGCGACCGGGTCGATGTTGCGCCAGAACACCTGCAGCAGCTTGGCGTAGCTGACCTGGGCCGGGTTGTAGGTCACTTGCACCGCCTCGACGTGCCCGGTTCCACCTGCGGAGACCTGCTCATAGGTGGCATTGGCCCGGCGTCCGCCGATATAGCCGGAGGTGGTCGAAATAACGCCGGGCAGCTTGTCGTAGGGCGGCTCCATGCACCAGAAGCAGCCACCGGCGAACACCGCTACGGCCGGAACAGCAGCACGCGGGGTCGCTGCCGGCTTGGCCGCAGTCGCCGATGGCGCGGCAGCGGTGGGTGCAGGCGGGCTGGCGTTGGCGAAGCCGGCCAGGGCCAGCAACGCCGGCAGCAGCAACCGCGTGGCGTGGCTGTGCCGATGGCGTGGGAGGCGTGTACGTGGAAGCAGATTCATGCTCAACCTCTCAATGCAGGAAGGGGTTCGCCCCTGGGGACGAAGCGCAGCGCCAGGCCGTTGTTGCACCAGCGCGTACCCAGCGGCCTGGGGCCATCGTCGAAGATGTGGCCCTGGTGCCCGCCGCAGCGTGCGCAGTGGTATTCGGTGCGCGGCAGGATCAGTTTGAAGTCGCGCTGGCTGACGGTATGGCCCGGGATGCCCTGGGTGAAGCTTGGCCAGCCGGTGCCGCTGTCGAACTTGCGTTCGCTGGCAAACAGCGGCAGGTAACAGGCCGCGCAGGTAAAGGTGCCGGCGCGCTTCTCACGGTCCAGCGGACTGCTACCGGCACGTTCGGTGTCGCTTTCGAACAGCACCTTCCAGGCCGCCGGACTGACCTTGTCGCGCCAGAAGGTCGCCGGCAGTCCCAACGCTTTGACCTGGGCAGTGCCGGCGGCCGGGGCGGCGCGTGAGCAGGCAGGCAGCAGCGGCATGGCGGCCAGCGCAACCAGCGCCTGCAGTGCGGTGCGTCGTTTCATGGTGATATCTCCAATTGGGAAAGTGCGGGCGCCTTGGCACTGATGCGACGGCCTTGACCACTAGATACGCAGGCAACGCGCGCATGGTTGCACCTGGATCCTGGCCACGTTGTGCGTCCGCTCAGGCTGCGGTTGCGTACATATCGTGACGCGCGCTTATTCGTACTCGCCACATAATGCGTTTCGCACGGTTGCAAGCGGATGAACGTTGCCACCGGGCGGCCGCCAGTCGCTGACGCGCCGCCACAGCAGGCAAGGAGACACGATGAACAAGCAGGGCCAACCACGGCGCTGGGGCTGGCTCGCGCTGGCGGTGATTGCAGCAGGCCTGGGTTGGGCGTGGCATGCCGGGCTGGCCGATGTGCTCACCCTGGACCAGTTGAAGGCGCGCCAGGATCAACTTGGGCAGTGGGTCGCGGGAAACCCATGGCTGGCTGCGGCAACTTTCTTCGCAGTCTATGTGGCGGTGGCAGCGGCCTCGATACCTGGCGCGGCGGTGATGACGGTCGCGGCAGGTGCCCTGTTCGGCGTCGTGGAAGGTGTCGCGCTAGTGTCATTTGCCAGTGCAATGGGCGCCAGCCTTGCCTTCCTGGTCGCCCGCTTCGCGCTACGCGACGGGCTGCGGCGGCGCTACCGTGAACGCCTGCAGAAGATAGACGCCGGCATCGCGCGCGATGGCTGGCTGTACCTGCTCACCCTGCGGCTCGTGCCGGCGTTCCCGTTCTTCCTTGTCAACCTGCTGGCCGGCCTGACTGCATTGCCACTGCGTACTTTCTACTGGGTCAGCCAGCTGGGCATGCTGCCAGCCACCGTGGTGTATGTGTATGCGGGTACCCAACTGGCGCGGATCAATTCCCTGGGCGACGTGCTCTCGCCCGGCGTGCTGGGCGCGCTGTTGCTGCTGGGCGTGTTGCCGCTGATCGCACGCGCCATAAGCGGATGGCTGTCGGCACGTCGCGTGTATCGCGGCTACGCCAGGCCGGCGCGGTTCGACTACAACCTGTTGGTGATCGGGGGCGGATCAGCCGGCCTGGTGTCTGCCTATATCGCCGCCACGGTCAAGGCACGGGTCGCGCTGGTTGAGCAGGGGGAGATGGGCGGCGACTGCCTCAACACCGGTTGCGTGCCATCCAAGGCCCTGCTGCGTACCGCGCGCCTGCTGGCCCAGGCGCGCGACAGCCAGCGCTACGGCGTGCGCGGAATGACCACGGATTTCGATTTTGCCGACGCAATGGAACGCGTGCAGCACGTCGTCGCGCGCATCGCACCGCACGATTCGGTGGAGCGCTACCAAGGGCTGGGCGTCGAGGTGATCCAGGGCCGGGCACGGATCGTGTCGCCGTGGGAAGTCGAAGTCGACGGCAAACGCCACAGTGCCCGCAGCCTGATCATCGCCACCGGGGCGCGGCCGCTGGTGCCACCGATCCCTGGCCTGGACGGCACGGATTACCTCACCAGCGATACGGTGTGGAACCTGCGCGAGTTGCCAGCGCGATTGCTGGTGCTGGGCGGTGGTCCGATTGGCTGCGAACTGGCACAGGCCTTCGCGCGCATGGGCAGCCAGGTCACCCAGGTCGAGATGGCACCGCGCCTTCTGGGCCGCGAGGATGCCGACGCCGCCGACCTGGTGGCGCGCCAGCTGCAGGCCGAGGGCGTGCGCGTCGCCACCGGCCACAAGGCCTTGCGCGTGGAAGCCAGTGGCAGCGGTGGCCGCCTGGTCTGTGATCACGAGGGTGCCGAGGTGGCCTTCGACTACGACGTGCTGCTGCTGGC
>JBDSUI010000033.1:0-4506 GCA_039927795.1 Pseudoxanthomonas sp. | reverse complement strand
CCGGAAACCCCGGTGATGCACGTGAACAGGCCCGAGGCAATGGCCAGGTCGACATTCTTCAGGTTGTTACCGGTCGCGCCACGCAGGTGCATGGTCATTTCCGGGTTTGGTTTGTGGCGCAGCGTGGGGATTTCGATGCGTCGCTTGCCGGACAGGAATTGACCGGTGAGCGAACGCGGCGCTTTCAGGATGTCGGCCAGCTGTCCCTGGGCAACGATTTCGCCGCCATGCACGCCGGCATACGGTCCAATGTCGAGTATGTAGTCGGCGGCGCGGATCGCGTCTTCGTCGTGTTCCACCACGATTACCGTATTGCCCAGGTCGCGCAGCCGGGTCAAGGTGCCCAGCAGGCGTTCGTTGTCGCGCTGGTGCAGGCCGATGCTGGGCTCGTCCAGCACATACATCACGCCCACCAGGCCGGCGCCGATCTGCGAGGCCAGGCGGATGCGCTGGGCCTCGCCACCGGACAGCGTGTCGGCCTTGCGTTCCAGGGTCAGGTAATCCAGGCCCACGTCGACCAGGAAGCCGAGGCGTTCACCGATTTCCTTGACGATCTTGGTGGCAATCTCGCCACGCCAGCCCGGTAGTGACAGGCCGCGGAAAAACGCCAGTGCTTCGTCCACCGGCAGCACCGCCAGTTCGGGCAACGCACGGTCGGCAACGAACACGTTGCGCGCCGCGCGATTGAGGCGGGCGCCGGCGCATTCGGGACAGGGCCGCTGGCTGATGTATTTCGAAAGTTCTTCCTGTACTGCAGCCGATTCGGTTTCGCTGTAGCGACGCTGCAGGTTCGGCACGATGCCTTCGAACTTGTGCTTGCGCTGGTTGCGGCCACCTGAATCGGTGAGATAGGTGAAATTGACCAACTCGCTGCCGCTGCCGTAAAGCACGGCCTGGCGCACGTCCTCGGGCAGGGAATGCCAGGGCAGGTCGACGTCAAACTTGTAGTGCTTGGCCAGCGAAGCGATCAGCTGGAAATAGTAGGCATTGCGGCGATCCCAGCCGCGCACGGCGCCCGCGGACAACGACAGCTCGGGATGCACGACCACGCGTTCGGGATCGAAGAATTCGGCCACGCCCAGGCCATCGCAACCGGGGCAGGCGCCGACCGGGGAATTGAACGAGAACAGGCGCGGTTCCAGTTCGGGAAGCGAGTAATCGCAGACCGGGCAGCTGTACTTGGAGGAGAACAGCAGCGGCGCGGTGCCGGCATGGTCCAGCGACTGCACCGAGGCCATGCCGTCGCCCAGTTTCAGCGCGGTCTCGAAGCTTTCTGCGAGGCGTTGCTTGATGTCATCGCGCGGCTTGAAACGATCGATCACCGCTTCAATGGTGTGCTTCTGGCGCAGCCCCAGCGCGGGCACGGCATCGATCTCGTACAGCTCGCCGTCCACCCGCACGCGCACGTAACCCTGTGCACGCAGCTGGTCGAAGACTTGCGCATGCTCGCCCTTGCGCTCGCGGATCACCGGCGCCAGCATCATGTAGCGCTGCTCGCTGCTTTCTGGCGACGCGCCCAGGGCCAGCACCTGGTCGACCATCTGGCTGACGGTCTGCGCTTCCAGTGGGTAGTGATGGTCCGGACAGCGCGGCAGGCCAACGCGGGCGTACAGCAGGCGCAGGTAGTCGTAGATCTCGGTGATGGTTCCCACCGTGGAGCGCGGGTTGTGCGACGTGGATTTCTGTTCGATGGAAATCGCCGGCGACAGGCCTTCGATGTGGTCCACATCGGGCTTTTCCATCACGCTGAGGAACTGGCGGGCATACGCCGACAGCGACTCGACGTAGCGGCGCTGACCCTCGGCATAGATGGTGTCGAAGGCCAGTGAGGATTTGCCCGACCCGGACAGGCCGGTGATCACGATCAGCTTGTCGCGCGGAAGGTCTAGATCGATGTTCTTGAGGTTGTGCGTCCGCGCGCCGCGAATGCGGATGAATTCCATGGCCATCGAGGTGGGGGTTCCGGGTCGGTCAACAGGGGAGCGTAGTGATCCCACGATCTGGGGGCAAATGCCGCCAATGAAAGGACTGGGGCCCGGCCGGGGCGGCTTGCGCGCGCGGTTTTCGGGCCTGCGCGGCGGGCGGATCCGCCATACCGGTCCCGTTGTCGGTCCGGGAGACTGCAATGTTGACCCTAAGCTGCTGAAAGGCTTACAATTCCGCTTCTGTCTGCCCTCGATGGCGGCAGGGTCAATAAAATAACTACAAAAGAGGAAACACCCATGTACGCAGTTCTAGTCACCGGCGGTAAGCAATACCGCGTGATGACGGGCGAGACGATCCGCGTCGAGAAGCTCACCACCGAAGCCGGCCAGGAGATCAAGTTTGACCAGATCCTGCTGCTGGGCGACGGCGAGGGCGTCAAGCTCGGCGACGCGCTGAAAGGCGCCACCGTTACCGCTACCGTCAAATCCCATGGTCGTGCCGACAAGGTGCGCATCATCAAGTTCCACCGCCGCAAGCATCACAAGAAGCAGATGGGTCACCGGCAGCACTACACCGAAATCGAAATCACTGGAATCTCTGGTTCCAGCGACGACAAGAACAAGTAAGGAGAAGCAGTCATGGCACATAAAAAGGGCGTAGGCTCCTCGCGCAACGGCCGCGACTCCAACCCGAAGATGCTGGGCGTCAAGATCTATGGCGGCCAGGCAATCGACGCAGGCAACATCATCGTGCGTCAGCGTGGCACCGAGTTCCATCCGGGCCCCGGCGTTGGCTTGGGCCGCGACCACACGCTGTTCGCGCTGGTTGATGGCAAGGTCGAGTTCTCGGTCAAGGGCGCCAAAAGGCGTCGTACCGTGAGCGTTGTTGCCGAAGCGTAAGCTTCTGCGGCAACCTGCGAATGGCCCCGCCGCGTGCGGGGCTTTTCGTTTCTCCCGTCGTGGTCCCGGGCGCGCCCAGCCGCTGCAGCCGGCACCCGTCAATTAATATTTCCCCGATTTTTCACCCGTTCCCCACTTTCCGAATACAAACTTATGAAACTCGTAGACGAAGCAGAAATTGATGTCATAGCCGGCAATGGTGGCGATGGCTGCATCGGCTTTCGCCGCGAGAAGTTCATTCCGCTTGGCGGCCCCGATGGCGGCGACGGTGGCAATGGCGGCAATGTGTGGATCCAGGCTGACGAGAACATCAGCACACTGGTCGACTTCCGCCACCAGCGCAGCTTCAAGGCCCAGCGCGGCGAGAACGGCATGGGCCAGCAGCGCTACGGCAAGGGCGGCGACGACCTGATCATCAGCGTCCCGGCCGGCACCTCCATCGTCAATGTCGGCACCGATGAGGTGATCGGCGACCTGGTCGCCCACGGCGACCGCCTGCTGGTGGCCAAGGGCGGCAAGGGTGGCCTGGGCAACATGCACTTCAAGAGCTCGGTGACACGCTCACCGCGCCGGGCCACGCCTGGTGATGAGGGCGAGGCGCGGACCCTGAAGATGGAACTGAAGCTGCTGGCCGACGTGGGCCTGCTGGGCTTCCCCAACGCAGGCAAGAGCACCTTCATCCGTGCCGTGTCAGCAGCGACGCCCAAGGTCGCCGACTACCCGTTTACCACGCTGTATCCGAACCTCGGCGTGGTCAGCGTGGAAGCGCACCGCAGCTTCGTGATTGCCGACATTCCTGGCCTGATCCAGGGCGCGGCCGATGGTGCCGGCTTGGGCGCGATGTTCCTGCGGCACCTGCAGCGCACCCGCTTGCTGCTGCACCTGGTGGACATGGCGCCGATGGAAGGTGGCGTGGAAATCTCACCGGCCGAGCAGGTCAGGGCGATCGAACACGAGCTGCAGAAGCATGACCCTGAGCTGCTGCAGAAGCCGCGTTGGCTGGTGCTGAACAAGGCTGACTTGATGTTTGCCGACGAAGCCGCCACGCGCGCTGCCGAAGTAATTGCCGAGCTGGGCTGGACCCAGCCGTGGTACGTGACTTCGGCGGTCTCGCGTGAGGGCACCTGGCCGATCATGAAGGACGTAATGGCCTTCTTCGACCGTCTCAAAGAGGACGAGCAGGAAGCACGCGATGCTGCTGGCTGAGCCGGCAGGTAGCGAAGCGGTTTTTTTACAGCCAAGCTTGCTTGGCTGTTCTTCGCGGCAAGGCAAAAAGCAGCCGGGCACGCTCGGCGCTTCAAGCGCAACAAAAAACCCGGCCATGGCCGGGTTTTTGCGTACAGCCGGCAATTTATCCGGCAGCTGCGACGTATCAGGCGGCTTGCAGGGCCTTGATGCGGGCAGTCAGGCGGCTCTTGTGACGGGCTGCCTTGTTCTTGTGGATCAGGCCGCGCGAGCTGAAGCGGTCCAGGATTGGCTGGGCAACGGCAAAGGCAGCCTGGGCGCCTGCGGCGTCGTTGGCGTCCAGCGCCTTGAGCACTTTCTTGACGGCGGTGCGCAGCATCGAACGCTGGCCGGTATTGCGCATGTTGCGCACGACGGCCTGCTTGGCGCGCTTCTTGGCGGACTTGATATTTGCCACGGTGGGTATCCTAGGAAATCGTTGGGTGGAGCGGTAATG
>JBDSUI010000032.1:0-5578 GCA_039927795.1 Pseudoxanthomonas sp. | reverse complement strand
GCACCCGGTCGCCGTCCACGCGCAGGCGCAAGTCGATCCTCGGCAACTTCAGGTTCCAGCCCAGCGACGGTGCCAGCACTGCCAGCTCACCATCGATGACCTGTAACTCGCCCAGGCCCTCCAGGGTTTGCAGCGGGTCGCCGCCGGTCTTCTGGCCAGGCAGGCCAAGCACCGACCAGCTGCCGTCGTCGGCGCGCTGCAGCGTCAATGACAATCCCCGCAGCCGCAGCTCGGTAAAGGAGCGCCCGGGCAGCAGGCCGGCATACATCGAGACCAGCACTTCCGCTTCGCCTATGCGCACCGCGTCGCTGCCTACGCCCAGACGCAAGCCATCCAGGCGCAACAAGGGACCTCGGCGGGTCCACTCGGTATCTACATGGTCGAAGGCCACCGGCCGGCCCGCGCGTGCGCTGAGCCATTCGGCAATCTTGTCGGGATGGCGTTCGGCGAGCGGCAATACCTGGCTGGCCACGCCCAGCACCAGCGCCACGCACACCAGCACGCCGGCCACGGCGTACCACACACCACGGCGCGCCAGTCGCAAACGTCGGCGCAACGGGGTGGGCATCAGCGGCGCACGCAGCCGGCCAAACCGGTCACGCGGCGACGGTCAGAGCAGCACCACATCGAACTGCTCCTGCAGGTACTGCGCGTCGACCTGGAAGCGGATCGACTTACCCAAAAATTCCTCCAGCTCGGCGACGGCCGGGGATTCTTCCTCGGTGATGCGTGCGACCACTTTCGGCGATGCAATGACCAGCAGGCGCGCGGCCTCGAACTGGCGCACCGCGCGGGTGATCTCGCGGAAGATTTCGTAGGTCACAGTCTCGGCGGTCTTCACCGTGCCGCGCCCGCCACATTCGTGGCAGGCTTCGGACAACTGCCGCTCCAGGCTTTCAATGGTGCGCTTGCGGGTCATCTCGACCAGGCCCAACGGCGAGAACTCGTACACCGTGGTCTTGGCGTGGTCGCGGGCCAGCGCTTTTTCCAGGGTGCGCAGCACCTGGCGCCGATGCTCGGGATCATCCATGTCGATGAAGTCGATGATGATGATGCCGCCCAGGTTGCGCAGGCGAAGTTGCCGCGCCACCGACTGCGCGGCTTCCAGATTGGTGCGGTAGACCGTCTCCTCCAGGTTGCGCTGACCCAGAAAAGAACCCGTATTGACGTCGACGGTAGTCATCGCCTCGGTCTGGTCGATGACCAGGTATCCACCGGACTTCAGTGGCACCTGTTTCTCCAGCGCCCGGCCTATTTCGTCTTCTACACCGTACAGGTCGAAGATGGGTCGTTCACCGGCGTAGTGCTCAATGCGTTCCGCCAGTACCGGCATGTATTTGGCCGCGAAGGCCTGCAGGCGGTCGCAGGTCTCGCGCGAATCCACTTTCACTTTCTCCACGTCACGGCGCATCAGGTCACGCACGGCGCGCAGTGGCAACGTCAGGTCTTCATAGATGCAGGTACCCACCGCCGATTCACGGCTGCGCTGCTCCACCAGCGCCCACACGCGCGACAGGTAGGCGAGGTCTTCGGCAAGCGCTTCCCGCGGCTGGCCTTCGGCATTGGTGCGCACGATGTAACCGTGTCCGCCGTGGCTGGCGGCCAATTCTCCTATCAGGGTTTTCAGGCGCAGGCGTTCGGTCTCGTCTTCGATGCGCGCGGAAACCCCGATCACCTTGGACTGAGGCAGGAGCACCATGTAGCGCGAAGGAATGCTGATCTGCGTAGTGAGGCGCGCGCCCTTGCTGCCAATGGGATCCTTGACGACCTGTACCACGATGTCCTGGCCATCGCGCAACAGCTCGACGATGGGAACGGAACTGTCGGCCGGCGATACTTCAATTTCCTCGCCACTGGTTGTCGGCAATGACCTGACCACGTCATTGGCATGCAGGAACGCCGCACGGCCAAGCCCCACGTCGACAAAGGCCGCCTGCATGCCTGGCATGACCCGCTGCACCTTGCCCTTGTAGATGTTGCCGACCACGCCGCGCCGCCAGCCGCGCTCGATATGCAACTCCTGCAACATGCCGTTTTCAACCACGGCCACGCGGGTCTCGCGCGGGGTGACGTTGATCAGTATTTCTTCGGACATCAATACACCCCGAATGACTTTAGAAGCTGCGATGTCTCGAACAGGGGCAATCCCATCACCCCCGAATAGCTGCCGGAGAGATGCCTGACGAAGCGTTCCGCCTCGCCCTGGATGGCATAGGCGCCAGCCTTGCCCATGGGCTGGCCGCTGGCCACGTAGGCGGCGATGTCTTCATCGCTCAAGGCCATGAAGCTGACCTCGGTAACCGACATGGTCTGCGCCTCGCGCCCGGCATTGACCAGCGACACCGCCGAAACCGCCAGGTGGGTCCGGCCGGAGAGTCGTCGCAGCATGCCGGCGGCGTCTTCGGCATCGCGTGGCTTGCCGAACACCTCATCTTCCAGGATCACTTCGGTATCGGCGCCCAGCACCAGCGCGCCCGGCACGGTCATGACCTGCAGCAATCCGGCGCCGGCCTTTTCGCGGGCCACGCGACGGACGTATTCCTGCGCAGGTTCGCCGGGCTGGCGATGCTCGGGGATATCCAGGTCCAGGACGCCGAAATCCAGCCCAAGTCGGGCCAGCAGTTCAGCCCGGCGGGGCGATTTGGAAGCGAGATGCAACATGCACGAAGGATACCCTGCGCATGCTGACTGAATGGTCGCCCGCCACCCCGCACGCATTCAAACCCCGGCGTGGCTCACAACGCGTTCATCGTCTTCCGAACACCCTAGCCCGCACTTTGCGTGGCCAACGCAACCGCACCCTCCAAGGAAAAACCCATGCGCACCCACCTGTTACGTCCACTGCTGCTCGCTCTGTCACTCGCTTCGGGAGCCACCACCATGTCCGCACACGCACAGAATGCCGCCGGCTATGCGGTTCCTGCAGACGGCACTCTGCTATCGGTCTCAGCCAGCGCGCAGGCCTCGCGTATCCCTGATGTCGCGACGATCTCGGCCGGCGTAGTGACCCAGGCCGTGGATGGCAATGCAGCCATGCGCCAGAACGCCGAACAGATGGCCAAGGTCATGGCTGCAATCAAGGCGGCAGGCATTGCCGACAAGGATATCCAGACCAGTGGCATCAACCTCAGCCCGCAGTATCGCTATGTGGAGAACGAATCACCGAAGATCACCGGTTTCCAGGCCAGCAACACCGTCAACCTGAAGGTGCGCGACATCGCCAAGCTCGGCAAGGTGCTGGACGCACTGGCCGCGCAGGGCAGCAACCAGATCAACGGCCCCAGCTTCGAAATCGACCAGCCCGAACCGGTCTACGACGAAGCCCGCCTGGCCGCCCTGAAGAAAGCGCAGGCCCGTGCTCAGACCTATGCCAAGTCGCTGGGTTTGCAGGTGCGACGCATCGTCAGCATTTCCGAAGGCGGTGGCGGCAATTTCCAGCCGATGCCGATGATGGCCATGGCACGCGGCAAGGCGGAGATGGACACGCAGGTATCCCCGGGTGAAACCACCTTGTCGGTGAACCTGGACGTGGTGTTCGAACTGGGCAAGTGAGCCAGTTGCTTTGAAGCTGATGCTCTGAAGCTGATCCTGCAAAGCACATTCTATGAGGATGATCCTGCAAGGCTGATCCTACGGGGATAATTCTGGGGGGATGATCCTGCGGGGATGATTCTGCGGGGATGATTCTGCATAGCTCATCATCTAACAACGAAGACGGCGCCTAATGGCGCCGTCTTCAATGGGACTTCGCCAGGCCGGCAGTCGCGTTGGTAATTGAAGAGAGTCCAGGCAGGCTTGCAAGCCATGCCACGCCGGCGCATTGTCGGATCGCGGCATGACGTTGCCCGGTAACCCCGCAGCCCGTGCCGAGGCGTTATTCCTCTTGCATACCCGCTATGGAGGTGGATCATGGTTCGTACACTGCCGCTGCACTCTGCAACCCGTCCCGAACCCGCACGCATCCTGGCCATCGCCGCCGCGATTGCCGTGCATGCCTTTGCTTTTTTGCTGCTGCTCATTCCGATGGCGGCATCAGGACCGCCCAAAGCCTTGACTGACAAAAAACCGGAAATCGAGTGGCTGCTTCCCAAGGTCACGCCGGTGACACCCATCCCGCCCGAAACAGTTGCAGTACGCAAGCCGAAAACAACGACTAAAACACCGCCCAGTGTCGCCCCCATCGTCGTGGCGTCCGTTCCGGATCAGGTCATCGTCGAGCAGGGCACGGTGGCGACTGAACCGACGCTCGACACGTCGACCCCGCAGGTTTCTTTGCAACCAGACCCGGGCCAGCCCCTGTCGGGCATGCAGCTTGAATATGCGTCAGCGCCGCCGCCGCCTTATCCACGGGACGCGTTCCGCGAGGGCCTGCAAGGCCAGGTGCTGTTGAAGATTCTTGTCGACACCGACGGTGCGCCTCTTGAAGTGGTGGTCTCGCGCAGTAGCGGGCATCGCATGCTGGACGACGCAGCGCGGCGCTTCGTCCTGAAGCACTGGCGCTTCAGGCCGGCCCTGCGCAACGGCCAGCCGGTGCAGGCCTACGGCATGGTTCCGATTGATTTCACTTTGCAGTAAAGCCGGCGACGCAACCCTCCCTGCGCTGTAGCCAGGGAGGGTTGGGGCCGCTCAGGCGCGATGGTAGGGGTGGTTGGCCAACGTGGCCGCCGCGCGATAAAGCTGCTCGGCGACCAACAGCCGGGCCAGCATATGCGGCAGGGTCAACGGACCCAGGGACCAGGTCTCCGTGGCGCTGGCCAACACCTCGGTGGAATGCCCTTCTGGTCCGCCAATCAGGAAAGCCAGGTCGCGGCCCTGGCTGCGCCAGTGTTCCAGGCGCTGCACCAGTTGCTCGGAGGAATGCGGCTTGCCGGTGACCTCCAGGGCCACCACGTGCGCATTCTTCGGCAAGGCAGCCAGCACGCGCCGGCCTTCCTCGTCGGTGGCGCGCTGTGCATCGCGACCCTTGCCGCGCAAGCCAGGTTCAATTTCCACCAGTTCCAGCGGCAGCCAGTGCGACAGGCGCTTCTGGTATTCGGAAAAACCCTGCGCGACCCATGCTGGCGCCCGCTCACCGGTGGCGATAAGACGGGCTTTCATGCCCTGGACCGCATGCTGCGCTCAGCGCTGCACTTCGTCCGCGCTTTCATGGTCATCCGGCGGCTGGTCGCCCACGGTCCACAAGCGCTCAAGTGCATAGAACTCGCGCACCCGCGGCAACATGACGTGGACAATCACGTCGCCCAGGTCCACCAGTACCCACTCGGCCTCGCGCTCGCCTTCCACGCCCAGCGGCATGACATCAAGCTTCTTGGCGAACTTCACCACCTCGTTGGCACTCGACTTGACGTGGCGGGTGGAGGTGCCGGAGGCGATGATCATGTAGTCGGCAACGCTGGACTTGCCGCGTACGTCGATCTCGACCACGTCCTTGGCCTTGAGTTCGGCCAGCGCGGCGTGCACGTTGGCGAGCAACGCCGGGACGGTTGGCGGTGGCGTGGGAAGACGGGTCTTGATGACTTGGGTTTGGCTGGACAAAGGCTGGAAAGCTCCGGTGATTGCCGCGAATTATAGCGGACTG
>JBDSUI010000031.1:0-4764 GCA_039927795.1 Pseudoxanthomonas sp. | reverse complement strand
TTCGCGATGTTCGCCGACGAGCGCCTGGAATTTGGCCGCGGCCTGAGCCAGGACGACGAACCCGACCTGTGGCGCAAGGAAATGACCGGCGAGATCGTGCAGTGGATCGACCTGGGCCAGCCCGATGAGGCGCGCGTGCGCAAGGCCTGCGGACGTTCGCGCCAGGTCGTGTTGTTCACCTATGGTGGCCGCAGTTCCGATATCTGGTGGGACAAGAACGCCAACTCCCTGCAACGCAGCAAGAATCTGACCGTCATCGACATTCCGGTCGAGTTGGTTGAACAACTGACCGCGATGATGGTGCGCAGCATGCGCCTGAACGTGCTGATCCAGGACGGCGAACTGCAGGTGCTGGCTGGCGAAAACACCCTCGAGATCAGGCCGGTGATTCGCCAGGCAGCGACTCAGGGCCAGTAACCACATGAGTCATAGCCACGACGTGCTGGTCATTGGCGGCGGCGCGGCCGGCTTGATGTGTGCGCTGACGGCAGGCCGGCGCGGGCGGCGGGTGCTGGTGGTGGAGCACGCCAACCGTGTTGGCAAGAAAATCCTGATGTCCGGCGGCGGACACTGCAACTTCACCAACACAGGCACCACACCCGCCAACTACCTTTCCGCCAATCCGCATTTCTGCAAATCCGCGCTGGCCCGCTATACGCCGTCCGACTTCATCGGGATGGTCGAAAGCCACGGCATCGCCTTCCACGAAAAGGAACTTGGCCAGCTGTTTTGCGATGATTCGTCGAAGCAGATCGTGACAATGCTGCTCGACGAATGCGAAGCCGCTGGCGTGCGCATCGAGACCAGCTGCAGTGTTGAAAGCCTGCAGCACCGCAATGGCATGTTTCGCCTGGCCACCACGCGTGGTGCGCTGTCGGCGCCGTTTCTGGTGGTGGCCTGCGGTGGCCTGTCGATCCCCAGCATGGGCGCTTCGGGTTTCGGATACGAACTGGCCCGTCAATTTGGACACACGGTCTTGCCGACGCGTGCAGGGCTGGTGCCGCTGACCTTGACCGGCAAGCACCAGGAACATCTGCATGACCTGAGTGGCGTGGCCCTGCCGGTGGAGGCGCGCTGCAATGGGGCGAGCTTCCGCAACTTCATGCTTATCACCCATCGCGGCATCAGCGGGCCTTCAATCCTGCAGATCTCCTCCTACTGGCAGCCAGGCGACGACTTGCGCCTGGATCTGCTGCCGGACGCCAACGCGTTTGAGGTGCTGCGCGCGCAACAGGCGCTACGGCCGGCCGCGGAATTGAAGACCGTGCTATCAGACCTGCTGCCACGGCGCTTTGCACAGCGATTATGCGAACTGTGGTTGCCGAACCGGCCAATGAAGCAATTCAACGAGCCGCAACTGCGCGCGCTCGCCAGCCAGCTGCAATCCTGGCCATTGGTCGCCAGCGGCACCGAGGGCTATCGCACCGCCGAGGTCACCTTGGGCGGCGTGGATACCGACGAGCTGTCTTCAAGCACGATGCAGTCGAAGAAGGTCGACGGCCTCTACTTCATCGGCGAAGTGGTTGATGTCACCGGCTGGCTGGGGGGTTACAACTTCCAGTGGGCGTGGGCCTCCGGCCACGCCGCCGGCAATGCGGTCTGAGGACCGCCGCCGCCACGCGCAGGAGCGGCGCGATTAACGACACATGGAGCACCTGCTTCGCGACTTGCTCGCGACTTGCATCGCTCCTAAAGCGGCTGGGGCCGCATGGCCTCGGCTGCGATCTCGAATGAACGCAGGCGCGCCTGGTGGTCAAACACATTGGCTACCAACAAGACTTCGTCTGGACGGTGCCGGTCAATGAACTTGGCGATACCCCGCTTCACCGTGTCCATATCGCCCACCACGCTGCAGGCCAGCGCATTCTGCACACCTGCTTTTTCATGGGGCTGCCAGTAGGCCTCGATGTCGTCGATGGGCGCCGGGATCAGGCCCGGCTTGCCGCGCCGCAGGTTGACGAAGCTTTGTTGTGCCGTGGTGAAAAGCCGCCTGGCTTCCACGTCGGTTTCGGCGGCGACCACATTCAAGGCCAGCATGGCGTGTGGCTGGGCCAGGTAGCGCGACGGCCGGAAATCGCGGTGGTACACCGCCAGCGCCTGATCCATGGCATCGGGTGCGAAGTGCGAAGCGAAAGCGAATGAAAGCCCCAGCGCCGCGGCCAGCTGCGCGCTGAAAAGACTGGACCCCAGCAGCCACACCGGCACCTCGATGCCAGCACCCGGCACCGCACGCACCAGTTGCCCCGGTTGCGCGGTTTCGAAATAGCCCAGCAATTCCTGCACATCTTGCGGAAACTGCTCGGCACTGTCGAAGTACCGGCGCAGCGCCTTGGCGGTGGCCTGGTCGGTGCCGGGCGCGCGACCCAGGCCCAGGTCTATGCGGCCCGGGTACAACGAGGCCAGCGTGCCGAACTGCTCGGCCACCTGCAACGGCGCATGGTTGGGCAGCATGATTCCGCCGGAACCGACCCGTATGGTCTGGGTGCCAGCGGCCACATAACCGATCAACACCGCTGTGGCGGCGCTGGCGATGCCGGGCATGTTGTGGTGTTCGGCCAGCCAGTAGCGCTGGTAGCCCCACGCCTCGGCATGCTGGGCAAGATCAAGCGTATTGCGGAACGCCTGCGCGGCATCGCTGCCTTCGAAAACCGGGGCCAGGTCGAGTATCGAATAGGGAATCATGGGGGCTACCGTCGAGATCATTGCTTCAACATGGGGGCTGCCTGGAGCATTGCCAGCAAAGCGGCTGAAAATCCTCGTTCCAGCGATCAGCTCAGCAGGTCGAATGGACCGCCCTGCTCCAGCGCCCTCTGGTAGGCCGGTCGTGCATGGATGCGCTGCAGGAAGTCGCGCAGCCTGGGCTTGTCATCCAGACCGCTGCGCGCACCCGCGGCTTCAAGAGGAAAACTCATCTGGATATCAGCCGCAGTGAAGGTGTCGCCGGCGAACCAGGGTGAATTATCCAGTTCGTTTTCCATGTACTGAAGGTGCAGCTTCACCTGCGGTCCAACGAAGGTTTTCATGACCTTGTCGGCTATTCCCCTGGCCACCGGTTTGACGAAGAACGGCATTGGCGCCTGCTTCAGCCGTGAAAAAACCAGACTCATCAGCAGCGGTGGCATTGCCGAGCCTTCCGCGTAGTGCATCCAGTATCGGTAGCGCAGGCTTTCCGGCGTACCAGGCGCGGGCGCGAAGGCGTGCGCCGTATCGTAGCGTTCCACCAGGTACTCAAGGATGGCGCCGGATTCGGCCAGCGTGTTCTGCTCATCCACCAGCACCGGCGATTTGCCCAGCGGATGGATCGCGCGCAGCGCCGCCGGCGCTAGCATCGTCTTCGCATCGCGCTGGTAGCGCACCACGTGGTACTGCAGACGCAGTTCCTCCAGCAACCAGAGCACGCGCTGCGAACGGGAATTGTTGAGATGGTGGACGGTGAGCATGCCTGCCTCGCTGTTGAAGGAGTCCGCCACATGCTGACCCTTGTGAATGCGTGGGGAATCATAATCCCCATGCAGTGAAGCGCTGCTCAGGCCGCATCCACCAGCGGCTTGAGCTGGGAATCCACGGCCACGCGTTCGTCGAAGACGAAACAATGACCGTCATAGCCCAGCCCGCCGACTTCTTCGAAGTAACCCAGGATGCCGCCCTCCAGCTGCAGCACATTGTGCATGCCGGCATCCTGCATCCACAGCGCGGCTTTCTCGCACCGGATGCCCCCGGTGCAGAAACTGACCACGGTGGCTTCGGCCAGTTGCTCGCGCTGCGCTTCGACGGCAGCCGGCAGGTCGGTGAAACGGTCGATCGGCAGGCTCAGCGCGCCACTGAACGTGCCATATGCCACTTCCTGGCGGTTGCGCGTGTCGAGCAGCAACACGCGCCGGCCCGCGTCGTCGTGCCCCTGCCGCAGCCACTGCGCAAGCACTGCCGGAGCCACGGACGCGGCGCGCCCGGCCAGCGGCGAAGCATTGTCGCGGCGAAAGCTGATGATCTCCGGCTTGACCTTCACTTTCAGGCGGGCGAACGGCTGTTTGGCGCTGTGACTGAATTTGACCCGAAGTCCGGTAAACCGCGGATCGCTTCGCAGCTCGGCGAAGAAGGTGTTGACCGCCTCTTCCTCACCCGCCAGGAACAGGTTGATGCCTTCGGGGGCCACCAGGGCGGTGCCGCGCAGTGCTCCGGCCTCTGCCCAGCCGCGCAACTGCGCCGCCAAGCCTTCGGGATCGAGAATGGAAATAAAATGATAGGCAGCGGTATTGAGGATCATGTCGTCATTGTAAAACCCGAGCGCCAGCGCCGCTGGTAAATAGTTCAGTCCAGGTCTTAACCTGCGCGTCTGCGCGGCTACCACTCAACTCCATGTTTGTAGATCACGCTCCGCCTCAGGACCCGGTTATCAAGCCGTTGTCGGACGCCGCCGGCCGCTGGATGATGCGCCGCCTGCGCGCTGGCCCTTCCAGCCTGGGTGAGCCGGCGGCGCCCTTCCAGATCTCACTGACTGCATCGTCCAGGCGCATCAAGGCGCTGGAACGCGCCGGTCTAATGCATCGAACGGTCCAAGGCCGCACTCGGCAGTACTATCGTCAGTTCTGGACGCGGCGCGTCGATGGTCTTGGCGATCCCAGAACCGCGCTTCGGTGCGAGAACCTTGATTTCTGCAAGGGAAAACACCCGTGAGCCAGGGTTCCGAGTTCCAGATCACTGCCACGCGTTTCCTCAATGCCACCCCGGAACGCGTCTACGACGCCTGGCTGGTGCCGCGCACTC